>CAZLBS010000070.1:0-5289 GCA_964557505.1 uncultured Nitrospiraceae bacterium
TGGGCCAAGGGGAGCGTACTTCACATAGCCCCTTTTGCCCATCAGCAGCAGCGGAGTCTTGACAGGTTGGTCCGCGAGGATCTTCTTGGCATTCTCGGCGTAATACTCGATGACATCGCAAACGGTGAAGATTTCCGACATAAGGGCGTCGGTCTTGCATTTGCCCGTCTCCGCCACAACGCGCTCGATGATGGCGTCCTTGTTGTCGAGGATGTACGGCGGCAGGTGCATTAACTCGTCGATGCGCTCTTGAATCGTCATCCGCCGGACCGACTCGAAGGCTTCGCGCGCTTCCTGCATGGCCTGCGCGCAGGCGGCGGGCCCCGCTTCAGCATAGCTATACAGCACCTCGCCCGTTCGCGGATTGCGGATCGTCCGTTCCCCGGCGGCCGTTCCCGTCTCGTCTGCTACTGCCACGCCGTCTGCCATGCGCACCCCCTTTCACGGTTCGTGCAAAACTATAACACGTTGCGAATTCGGTGCAAGAAGCGCGAACGACATGCCGAACCGCAAGATGCCATGCGTGGCCGCACGCTGTTCCTTTGAAAACAAACAAGCGGACCCCCCGCATCAATACTCTTGTCATTCCGGTCCACCCAACTATGAAGCCGGAAATGCTCGACGGCTTGATGCGGGAGGCATAGGCGCAATTGGGCATGGCGAAAGGCGCGCTTGATTCGCCGCCTTAGTTGGTTAGGCGCGCATTAGCGTCCCCTTTACAGCGGCAATCGTCTGTGTTATCTTCTGGCACGCGTTCTGAAAAACGGGAATGCGCGTTAGCGGGCAACAGAAGGACTCTTGGATTCCATGGTTGATTACATTCAAATGGCGGTGCCGCTCTTCATCCTACTCATCATTGTCGAGTGGGTGCTCAGCAAGTGGAAAAAGCAAGAGGTCTACCGCCTCAACGATACCGTAACGGACCTGAGCCTGGGTTCGTATTCAGAGATTGTCGGAGCCCTGATGAAGACGCTGGTCTTCGCGGGGTACTACTACATCTACGAGAATCACCGCCTGTTTGATGGCTCGTCGGCGGCGTGGTTCAACATCGAAAACACAATGGCCTGGGCTTGGGTGGCCTGCTTCTTCCTGTACGACCACCAGTATTACTGGGCGCACCGGATGAGCCACACCATGAACTTCCTCTGGGCGACGCACATCCCGCACCACCAGAGCGAGGAGTACAACCTCTCGGTAGCCCTGCGCCAGGGCGCGTTCCAGGGAGCATTCTTCTGGGTGTTTTATCTGCCCTTGGCCTTCATTGGTTTCCCGCCGGTCATGTTCATTGCCTGTGCGCAGTTGGACACCATCTATCAATTCTTTATCCATACGCGCCTGGTCGGAAAGCTCGGCTTTCTCGAGTGGTTCATGAACACGCCCTCGCACCACAGGGTCCACCATGCCCAGAATGAGAAGTACATCGACAAGAACCATGCCGGCGTATTCATCATCTTCGACCGCTTTTACGGCTCGTTCAAAGAAGAGGAAGAAGAGCCGGTGTACGGCATCGTGTCGCCCCTGCGCAGCTTCAATCCCTTCTGGGGCACGGTGCATTACTGGCTGCAACTGTGGAAGCTCGCCGGGCAGACGCCCTATTGGCGCGACAAGATTCAGCTTTGGTTCATGCCGCCCGCATGGCGCCCGCGGGGCGTGCCGCCTAAACCCCCGCGCGATGAGGTCAGCAATGAGACCTTCAAAAAGTTCAACCCCGTAATCCCCATGGGCCTCAACTTCTACATCTTCGTGCACTTTATCGTGCTCATTTTGGCGACCACGTTTTTCACAGGCGCTGCCGATGACTTGCCGTGGCTCAACAAAATCCTCTTTGCGGGATATTTGCTGTTCGGCTTGGTGTGCATCGGCGGCATGTTCGAAGCCAAGCGCTGGGTCATGAGCACGGAGATCATCCGCCTCGCGGGCACAGCGGTCCTATTCATCGCGCTTAGCGCGTCCGGCAATGGCCTGGGAGGTGAGAACCACCTGGCGCTAACCGCGCTCGTCGCCGGCTTCGCAGCCAGCAGCATTCCTTGGCTCCTGCGCTACCGGAAGCACTTCGTCAATGATTGGGGGCTGCTGCCCGATGAAGCCGCCTATCCCATTGGCGAAGGCCAGGCCGCCAAGGCAGAAGATTCTCCCGAGCCTATCGTGCCGGCGGCGAAGCAGGCCTAAAACTTCGTAGCCAAATCAAGCGCTGCGTTGTATACTTGGCGCAACGCGGATATGATGCGCAAACAACCGAAGAGGAGAGTTGCCATGACCCGCTTCGCCGTGCTCACTATGCTTAGCCTGGCCCTGATGCTTTCCGCATGCGTGCTGCCGGGGCGGGAGCTTTCCGTCGTTGGAGGCGCGGCGCCAGAATTCACCCTGAATAGCCTTGAAGGGGAGACCGTGCGCCTGGCCGATCATCAGGGAGAAGAGGTCGTCGTCCTCGACTTCTGGGCAACCTGGTGCCCCCCTTGCGTGAAGGGTTTGCCCGCCATCGAGGAATTGGCCAGCAAGTACGAAGGCAAAGATGTCGTCGTCTATGCGGTAAACCAGGCCGAAACCCCCGAGCAGATTAAGGCCTTTCTTGAAGAACATGGCCTTGAATTGAATGTGCTTCTCGATGAAGAGCAAAGCGTGGCACAGGCCTACGGCGTTACCGGAATCCCAACCACCGTGGTCATCGACAAGGCGGGCACAGTGAAAGCCGCGTACGTGGGGCTTGCGCCCAACCTCGAATCCAAGCTCAGCTCAAACGTCGACGCGGCCCTGACGGCGAAATAGCGGTCCCCGGGCGCCCCCAGCGGCCGCCTCGCTTCAGTGAGCAGCAGCATCCGTTCCATCGATAGCGTTCATCCTGCAATAGATGGAGCCGAACGGCACTTGCATGTGCCGCTAACCATTTCTCGCAGCGAAGCCCACGAGCGCCTGTCGCGGCGGGGGATGCTCGGCAGACTCTTGCCGGCGCCCCGGCAGGCCTATGCGCATTTGCCCAAGCTCTCGTGCATCTATCTGCCCCACTGGCTGCTCGAACTCACGCTGACAGCGCCCGGCCCCAACAATACTGGGCGGCTCATGGCTACCGTTGATGCACACGCCGGCGCTTGCGCCTTGTGCACGTTTGCCGAAGACCCTCATGAGGGCCTGCCCCCAGAAGCCCACTTCGCCCCCTTCCTAGAGCTCGAAGAATGCGCCCGGCTTGCGGAGCGGGATACCAGCATGCGCGTGCTGGCGCAGCGCGGTCAGCGCAGGCGGCCATTTGTCGAAAACGTCCAATGCATCGGCCTGCTGCATTGGCCCTATTGGATTTACTATTACGAGCGCCTCACGGGCCGAATTGATTTTCGCATGCTCGATGCCGCGACAGGGGAGAAGCCCGGGCACAAGCTTAAGACCGCCGCTCTCAATGCTCTGCTTCGGGCGGAGCAAACGACATCTTGAACAAGAAAGGTCTCGCGCACTAAAGCACGAGGCCTCTCGTCTAGCTCATTTGCCGCGCCGCCGCCGCGCCAGACATGCGCTAGGCGAACAACTTCTGACGGACGAAAAACAAGAGCCCCACCGCCGCTACTGCAAACGCTACGGCGATGCCGATAACCAACGTCCGATTGCCGTCGCCAGCCATCATTTCCTCAGCAGAAGCAACTTCATTGCCGCCAGCGGTCACCGCCTCTGCCACACGCGCGGCTTCCGCGGCCGTTGCAGGAGCAGACGCCTGCGCAATCTGCGTGCGCTCCGCGGGAGCGCCTACGGTCTCGCTGCCGGCGATGGGTGCACTGTCCGGCGTTGCAGGGGCCGTTGCTGCCGCACTATCCGCCTGCCCCGTGCTCTGGCCGCCGGGAGCCTGACCAACCTGCCGGGGAGCCTGACGCCCCGTCTCGGAATCTGTCCCTGCCGTCGCAGGTGTCCGGATGTTTTGCCGCGCGCTGTCTGCTTCCGCTAATACCGTGCTTACGTTGGGGCCGCTTTGACCAGGCTCCGCCCCGGACTCCGCGAGATTCGGGGCTGTTCCGGCCGCGATGGTTGCCTGCCCGCCGCTGCGGTTAGCACTGGGGTTGCTCGAGCGCCCCGTGCCGGTGCCCGGCGCGCCGGGCACGCCCTGCGTATCGTTTTGGCCCCCATCTGCGGCTGGCGTCTGGCTGCCTGTTTCGCCCTGATCCTCGGAGCCCGACGCATCCGCGACCATGCCCTCTGTGCCATCGTCGTCGCCGCTGACGGGTGCGTCCTCGGCGGGGTCATCGCTCGTGCTGTCATCGCCCGTTTCGTCGCCGGGGTCCGCGTTCTCGCCGCCCGGAGAATCGAAGTCGATGGTCCGGCTGCCCCCGCGCGATGGGATTTCCATGCCCTGTGGGGCCGACATCGTCGTGTCCGTGATACTCACATTCGAGGAACCCGCTTCGGCATTGAGCCGCCGAAACGAGACCGCTGCGACCTCGCCATTGCCCACGGTGTTTTGATTCAATCCCATCATCAGCACGCGGTACTCGCCTTCGACCGGCATGTTCGAACTGACGCGCTTGTCCGCTTCCAGCGCAACCATGCCCGTGTCCGCGTTGACCGGCTCCAAAACGGCCGGGTCGTAGCGGACGCTGAAATTCAAGCTGGAGACGCCGCTGCCGTCGGTGCTTTCCATGATGACCGGAACCGTCACGGTGTCGCCCTGAACGGATGGATTGCCCAGTTGCAGCCGCCCTTCTGCCCACGCTGCCCCCGTGCATGCCAACAGTCCCGCCATGAGCAGACCGGCCGTCCGCTTCAAGCCCTTCGCCCATATCGCCGTGCAAAGCATCGCTACATCCACTCCTCATCATGGCAGCCCGCGGCTGCGTTGGTTTCGTCCTGCAGTGAGCTTCCCCCAACACGAACGATGTCCTAGACCCTTTCGAGATCACCGCCCGCGGCCCGCATGTCGCAACAGTATACGAGTGAAACGCCCGTCTCCCAAATGCGGTTGACGGGCCGCTTCATGCCCTAGCTGAGGCGCCGCGCATCAAACCAGCCCCGGTCGTCTGGCATTATGGCGCCGAGTTGCCACTCGAGTCCGTGGCCGCGGCCTCCGTGGCGCGATGCAGCGAGCCCTTGTCGCGGCTGGGCGGCCGTTCCCCAACATCACGCCGGGCTTCACGGTGAACGCTCGGAAACACGGAAAAGATGTGCACGAATGCGTCATCACGCCCCGCAACGTAATACAGGACGAAGCGAGACAAAATGTACAGCCAAGCGGCTACTTTGATCAGGGCCGCGCTTCCGATGACCATGAGCAGCCACTGCAAATTCGCCGCTTCGCTCAGCCGCACGGCATTCTGA
>CAZLBS010000070.1:5299-10609 GCA_964557505.1 uncultured Nitrospiraceae bacterium
TTCATAAGGCACAGGCGCGAAGGCGAGCAACGACAGGAACATCATCTGCAACGCGTTGGCCCGCGCCACCATCGTGCTCGTTCGCTGCCGCGCGTCGAACCACACAAAGATTCCCACGTAACCCGCCCATGCAAGCGTGATGACGAGCGGACTGTTGACCATCGCCCGCTGGGTCAATACGCCGCTGACATCCCGCAGACTGGAAAAGACGCTGTCTGGCACCAGGCCCATGCCCAAAAAGAGGAGCCACGCCAGGAACGCCAGCAGGCCCCACACGGGGCTCTCCCCGTTGTGATGGCTTCCGCCATCTGATTGGGTCGAAGATTCAGCAGGTGCGGCTTGATTCAAAACGGCCCTGTCCTGTCGTGCGCGCCTCATGGCGCTTGGCAACGCAATCGCCCTGCAAGCCTTCTCGAGCAAGCAGCCCCTCCGCCATCGCAGTTAGGAGGCAGTGTATTTCTATGCGCGCGGCTTTCTTTAAAGTGTCCACGGTTCGCGATACTCGCGTGCAAGCATCGCATTCGCCGCGTCATCGTTCGTAAAGCGCAAGGCTTCCGCATCGAACTCCAGGCGGTTCTGGCGTTCTACAGCAATATTCCCAAGGTGGCAGAGCACCGACGTCTTGTGCCCTTCGTCGATCGGCGCGCTTGGCTTCGCCTCGCCGCGGATCGCATCCGCAAAATTGCGCGCGTGCGGAATATCGAGCGGTCCACCCGGGTGTTCTTCCATCTCGCCGTCCCGGGGAAACACGCGCCACCAATTTCGCGTCGCCACTACTGTGCCCTTGTCGCCGCCGAATTCAACGCCTACCTTGCTCTGATTGATGTCCTTGTCCGTCCACAGCCGCTGCTCCCAGAGCAAGGTCAGTTGCGGGAACTCATAGAGCACCGTCTGCGTATCCGGCCACTCTTTGGCATCATCGACAACGAACTGTCCGCCAAACCCGGCAACGCTCGAGGGCAGGTCCAGCCCGCAGTACCACCGTGCGATGTCCAGCCAGTGCGCCCCCCAGTTGCCCATTTCGCCCGTGCCCCACGCCTTCATGAAGCGCCAGTTATAGTGCACGCGCTCAGGATTGTAAGGCTCATATGCCGCGGGCCCCAGCCAAAGGCCGTAATCCATCGTTTCTGGCGGCGGCGTATCCTCCACAAAAGGAATGAATCCGCGCGTCTGCGCGACCCAGCAGCGCACAAACCCCACCTTGCCAATGCCGCCTTCGGCGATGAACTCCTTTGCGCGCTCGAAGTGACGCCCGCTGCGTTGCTGCGTTCCAACGCAACTCACGAGGTTGGGGTGCGCCTTCGCTGCTTCGACCATCGCCGCCCCGTCTGCGATGTTGTACGACGCGGGCTTTTCCACCATGACATGCTTGCCGGCGTCCAGCGCCATATTGTGCATCGCCGCGTGCCAATGATCGGGCGACGCAATCACCACTGCGTCGATATCCTTCCGGTCGAGCAGTTCGCGGAAATCCTGGTGCTCATCGGGATTGGCCTCATTCGCCCGGCGGCTGATCTTCTTTCGAGCCGTGTCGAACATCGCCGTGTCGCAATCCGCCATGGCCGCGAACTCGAACTGCCCCGACCCCACGAAGTAGTCCACCATCTGGTTGCCGCGGTTGCGGACGCCAATCACCCCGAAGCGAATCTTGTCATTGGCGCTCACGCCGCGCCCGCCAGTGGCCGCGGCAGCCGTTGCAAGCGCCCCCATGTGAAAAAAGCTCCGCCGCGACATGTAGCCCATGATTCGCTATTCCTTTCGCTCACCGCCGTCCAATGGCCCACGAAGGGCGAGTATAGCGGCTTTTCTTTGGCACACGCGAAAAACGCTTGCAAATACCTTAGGAAGGCGGCCCGTGCTGCTCCGGGTCATAATCCACCGGCATGAACGTGCTCAGCCGAATCGTGTCTTCCAGCTTGCCCGCGCCGTAGCACAGCATTTCGGCGCACTGCGCCGTCATGCGCGCCCCGGCACTCGCCGCCACATATGTGGCAGAAGAGCCCCCATAGCCCCCCGCCGCCGCACCCGCGATGGTCGGGAAATACAGATGAAAATCATTGGCATACCCACATAGCAGCGCGTGCCGCATCGGCGTCCGTGCTTTCAGGTCCAACTGAAACTGCACGAAAAACTCGCCCGGCACGAACGCCAGCCCAAGTTCGGGCGTCAGCGCCAGCGCCCCCGCCGGCAACGCCATGTCATGCGTCAACACCTGCTGGTACTTGTCGAACATCGGCCCGTAGATGCCGTTGAACACCGCGGCGATGGCTTCATCCTGGAAATCCCAGCGCGTCCCCACTTCGACCGGCCCTTCGCGGTACTGCATCACGGGCGTCTCCTTCGAGAGCACGCTTTGCTCCAAGGCTCTCAGCACCGCGCGGCCCGCTTCTTTACCTGTTGCACGCATCGATGCGACGCCGCCTTCTTCACGTGGGGTCTTGTCGAGATATGGATTGATATCGCCGGCGCCGCCCTGCAGGAACAAGCAAGGCGCATCCCGCTCCGCTTCCACCTGCCGGCACATGACCCCGGACCAGTCTCCGCTGTATTCCAGGTTGTCCGGACCCAATACCACGGGGTGGCAGGCATAATGCACCAGCGAGGCTACGGCTTCGCCCGACGGCCGCTCGAGGACGAGCAAAGTCATTTCCTGGTCGACGGGCGACGTTGGCAGGCGCTCCTCATTTCGCCACAACATATAGCATTTGCCGTCGACAATGACCCGCCGGTTGTGTCCGATGTCTAGCATGCCCGTGCCGAGCCGCAGGTTCGCCGGCCCAAGGTTGGCCGCCGCCTCCGCGATACTCTCCGCGATAGCCTCTTCCAGGTAAGCTACATAACCCCCATTACCAAGCTCCAGCACCGGACCCCCATGGGTATGTGTGGCCATGAGAATCACATCGTCCACGCCGTGCGCCTTTGCACGCTCCCGCAGCCGCGCGCGGACCTCCGGCATCGGCGCGCGGCCCAAATCCAGGACCACCAACGCATACGTTCCGCCAGCCCCGCCCAAGGCCACCGTTCGAACAAACAGAGGATCCAGCGTCCCTGTCGACACGCCCGGACGGTCCAGATACCCCCACATCGACAATCCTGCTTCCGGGGTTATGTCGCGCATCGACGCACCCGCACGTAAAGGCTCTTGCATCTTCGCTACTCTCCTGCGTTCCGGTCGCTGCTGTTTCGCGGCCTCCAAACAGCGTCATAACGCCCCAAGCCGGCCCATTCAAATTGAAGCGCTCTCTCACGCGGCAGCGCCAAGTGACGCGGCCATTCCTGCACCGCTCGCCAAGAAAGATTTCTATTGACGAACACAGTCAAAACTGCTTATCGTTTTGGGCAGGCAAGGGTTTCGCGCTGATCACTTGGGGCGTAAGCGCGAAACACTATTGGAAGGAAGACCGCCCCTGGGGGTACCCGACATGACTTCGAATCTTGAGACCTTTATCCTCGCAGTGTTGACCGATCTCGAGACCTTCCTGGTCGCTGAGATCCCCGACTTGGCCGGCTTCTGGATGGATTCCATTGCGGCGGCGATGGAACTCGTCATGTTCCTCTTCGGGGTCTAGGCCACGCCTCGGTAGTAGCTCGTGGAAAGCGGGGCTCCGGTTGCCGGGGCCCCGCTTCTTTATTGCGCGGGCGCGCGCCTCGCCATTTCCTGCCCACGCCGCAGCTTCTCCGCGTGAATGTGCAGCACGGCAATGTCCGCCGGGCGCATGCCGCTAATGCGCGCCGCCTGTCCGAAGTTGACCGGCCGTACCTCCATGAGGCGCTGGCGGCATTCAATCGCCAGCCCCGGCACGGCCCCATAGTCGAAGCCTTCCGGAATGGGCTGCCCCTCCATCCGCTTGAAGCGCTCGACCTGCTTTTCCTGCCGCTCAATGTAGCCCTTGTACTTCGTCCGGATTTCGACCTGCTCCGCCGCCTCGAAGCCAAGCGGCTCGGGAGCGGGGGAGAGGCGCCAAATCGACGCAAGCGGCATCCCAGGCCGGCGCAGCAGTTGGGCCGCTGTCTGCGGCTCCATCACCGGCGCCTCGCCTTGCGCCTCCAGCCATGCATTCACCTCGCGCGACGGGCGAATGGCGGCTCTCTCCAGCCGGGCCATTTCACGCAGGACCTGTTCTTCCTTCTGGCGCGTGCGCTCGATAAAGTCATCCCCTGCCAGCCCATAATGCGCCAGCCGCGCATCCGCATTATCATGGCGCAGCAGCAGCCGGTATTCCGCCCGAGAGGTAAATAAGCGGTACGGCTCGAGCACCCCGCGCGTCACCAGGTCGTCCACCAGCACGCCGAGATAGGCCTCGCTCCGATCGATGAAGAGCGGTGGCTGTCCGGTTATGGCGCGGTGCGCGTTCAGCGCCGCATACAACCCAAGCGCTCCTGCCTCTTCATAACCGCTCGTGCCGTTGATCTGCCCCGCGTGGTACAAGCCCGAGACCAGCTTCGTCTCGAGCGTCGGCTTCAATTGCGTCGGCGGGATGAAGTCATACTCGACTGCATATCCCGGCCGCACGATCTCCGCTTCCTCGAGGCCCGGCACCGTATGCAGATAGGCCAGTTGCACCTCCTCAGGCAGACTCGTGCTCAAGCCGTTCACATACACCTCCGAGGTGTGCAACCCCTCCGGTTCGAGAAACACGTTGTGCCGCGTCTTGTCGGGAAAGCGCATCACCTTGTCTTCGATGCTGGGGCAATAACGCGGGCCGATCCCCTCGATGACGCCAGCATACAGCGGCGACTGGCCGAGGTTTTGCCGGATCACTTCGTGCGTGCGATCGTTCGTATGGGTCAGCCAGCACTGGATGCGGTTCGGGTTGAAACCTTCTATCGGCGTGCTGAACGAAAACGGCCGCGGATCCGGGTCGCCATCCTGGGCCTCCATCACGCTCGTGTCGATGCTGCGCCTGTGGATGCGCGGCACAGTCCCCGTCTTCATCCGCCCGACTTCGAAGCCCAGCCGCACATACGTTTTCGTCAGGGCATTCGCCGCCTTGTCGCCCGCGCGCCCGCCCTCGATCGTTTTCATGCCGTGGTACAGCTTGCCGCCAAGAAAGGTTCCTGTGCACACAATCACCGCGAGCGCCGTTATCTCATGGCCCTGCGCCGTCATGATCCCGTGCACCGCGTGGCCCTCAGAACCCTCCCGCACGATCAAGTCTTCGACCAGCACTTCCTTCAGCGTAAGGTTCGGGGTGTCTTCACAGACGTGCTTCATATCGAGCGCGTACAGATGCCGGTCCGCCTGCGCCCGCGGGGAATGCACGGCCGGCCCCTTCGAGCGGTTCAGCATCTTGTACTGGATGCCGGTGC
>CAZLBS010000071.1:0-10473 GCA_964557505.1 uncultured Nitrospiraceae bacterium
GCCTCTACTGAAGTGTGCCATAGGCGGGGCAGTGGCGGGATGAAAACTTGATGAAATTCGTGCGCGCGTTCCTTGCGGAAATGGCGTGCGGCGAACGGCTTCCCCAACCCCTTAAGGAAGCCGTTCGCCGCAGCGCTAGGAACAAATGCGGGTTATGGTGGCCGGGCCTGGTCCGCGGCTGGCGGAGGCCTCCGCGTTGTTCCGTTAGTACCTCAAGCTGCCATCCCGGTCTGGTCTACAGGCCAAGGGCCGCGTTGATGACGTGCTGAATGTCCATGGCATTGACGCCTTCGATGCCGTTGACTTCGGCCGGTACCGGACCGCTTATGCCAAGCGCGGCATTGATGACGTGCTGAATGTCGGTTGCGTTCACGTAGCCGTCGGCATCGACATCGGCGGGGCGGTTCGATCGCGGAATGCTCGTCCGGTCCGCGGGGTCGGACCCGCGGTCATATTCGAGGCCGTCCCAGTAGCCGTCATTGTCGCTATCGCGATTGCCGATCAGAGTGCCGAGCACATATTCATCCAGAGCCGACAGCGTATCGCCGTCGGCATCGATGGCCGCGTCGGAGGGGTCGGACGGATTCATGCCGTTCTTCACCTCGTAGCCGTCGTCGATGGCGTCGCCATCCGAATCCGCCTTGGTGGCATCGCACCCGAATTGCGCTTCCGCCATATCGTTAAGGCCATCACCATCGGTATCAGGGGAGTCCGTTCCGGCAAGGCTGAGCATCGCGCTTCCGCCGGCTCCCACTATTGGAGATGCCGCCGCGCTCGCGGAAAACAGCACAAGCGCTGCAACCAAAAGGAGCGCTGCGGCGTGGCCCGCGGCAGCCTTTCGAACGTCTTGTATGCCCTTGATCGCCTGGTTCATGACCTGCTTCCCTTTCGCTGTGTCCCGCCTCCCGGCGAAAAGGGAAAATCAAGGGGGGCGCCACGGGGCTGGCCATTGCTTAACTAATGGCTAGGCAAGGCTTTGCGGCAGCGGCGGCCTTACGTGCGAGGGTTTGGGAGGCACCGGTCTTTGGTCAGGCAGATCGGCGGACTATCAGAGTGACGAGTATTCGGCGGCGGGCCGATAGCGAGCGGCAGCGACTATCAGAATTCTTTGGACCGCTCCAAGAGTTGGGGGTCCACACGAGTGAGCAAGATTACGGCGGGGCGGGAGAACCTACAGCGCTAAATCGAACGCTGCCTCTTCCTGTCCTTCGGCGATGGTCACGGTGGTGATCGAGTACTGCGCTTGACGCAGCGGATCGGTGGCTCCCGGCGGCAATGCGTAGGCGATGGCCTGGTATTCCCCCGGCTGGACGTTGCCTATGCGGAAGGCCCCGGACTCGTCGGCGGTGTCTTGCCGTTCGACCATGTCCATCAAGCTGTCGGCGTTGACACTTGGATTTTGGACGACGGCAGCGATATCGACTTCCGGCGCCACGAGCAAGACGCCGGCCGTCCAGCCGTCGGGAATGTTGGCAATACGGCCGACAGCGCTGGGCATCGGCTTAAGGTCTAAGTTCACGATATGCACCTGGCCTTCGGCGATGGAAATCTGCTGCTCTCCAGCGAGGACTGTGCCGTCCACATGTGCGCTCGCGCGGACCTCAGCGTTGCCCTCCGCAACTCTCTTCACTTCGTACATGCCGTTTGCATCGACGCGCGCGTGCCGGCTTTCGCCGTTGATGCTTTCTACTGTGACATGCCCTTCCGTGGCCGGGGCGCCGTTGACGGTGATCAAGCCCTGCACGACTGCGGAGCCGGCTTCAAAGGGGAAGTCGAGTTGGGTGACTTTTCCGGCTTCAATGATGGCCTGCCGTTCCATGTTGCGCCAACTGCCCGCCCCATCCCCGCTTGCAGCCAAGGGATCTTCAACAAAGGCTCGAACGGTAAGCGGGCCCGGCGGCACGCTCGTCATCCGGTAGGCGCCATCGCCTTGCACGGCGCCTTGTTCATCTCCGTGCGATGTGTTATAGGAGAGGCCTGCTCTGCGTGGCGGCTCGCCATTGAGGGTAATGACGCCCTCGAGAATGCCGCCCGACTGCATGACAATGCGGACAAAGCCATTTGCTACAGTGCCCGTGCCGTGTGCATAGAGAGGGTGGTAAGCGGTAAGCTGGTTATCGCCGGGGTCGAGGCTTTCAACCCTGAAGGCGCCGTCGCCCATGCTGCGCGCAATTGAAGCGTGCTGACGTTCCCAGGCATGGGGCACGTTCCCCTTGAAGATCAAGGCGTCCGCCACTGGCTCGCCGGTTTCCGTTTCGACGATCCCCTCGACGGTATTGGCCGGTTGCATTCGAATCTCGATGTCGTCCGTGAGTTCGCCGGGCGCCGCGGCAATTTGTTTGAACGCTTCTGCATAGCCCTTCGCCTCGACATAGATGGTAACGTCTCCACTTGGGGCAGCGTCCGTGTAGAACGCGCCATCTTCATTGACAAAGAGAATCAGTTGTTGGCGTTCCCAGCCGCTGACTTCTTGGCGGCGCCGTTCGAGCCAGGCCGCCTCGAAGCGCGTGACCGGTTCGCGGGTGCGCGAATCAACAACGCGTCCTGCCAATTGCGCCCGTGCGCTCAAGACAATTTCGATTCCGTGCGCTGGAGCAGAGGTTTGCTGGGCTTCGCCGCCCGAATAATCTCGATGCGAAGCACTAATCCACGTGTTCTGCCCTTCCACCAAATCCTTCAATTCGAAGGCTCCGGTCTCGTCCGAGAGGGTGCTGGAGCCGCCGCCACGCACCCGGGCATTCGCAATGCCCCGGCCGTCCGTGTCGACCACTTGACCGCTGACGGCCGCATTGGGCCGCTCGTCCAATTCAAGGCGCAGGCCGGTGCGTGCTTCCCCTTCCTCGAGCGTCAGGCGTTTATCTTTTCGCCGCTCCCAATCGCCTTCATACATATATTCCAGGCGGTACTCGCCAGGCGGCAAGCTGGCCAGCATGAAAGAGCCGTCGGCGGCAGACATGTCTTGCTGGGAGATGCGGTCTTCCATGCCCTGTGCCATGACCCGCGCGCCTTCGACAGGATTTCCCCGCGTATCAACGACAAGGCCTTCGATGCTGCCGGATGCATCCAGGGAGAGGCGCAATTCGATGCCGTCGACCCCAGGGTCCTGAACGCTTACAGGCCCGTAGGGCTCACTCCGGCGCTGACCGCTTGCCGCATGCAGGAGAAACTCCTGACCCGCCACGGCCCCGCGCATGACAAAGCGTCCGCCGTTTTCGCTCGTGCTGAAGAGCTGTTCATGGCCCGGGGACGACTGAACCCGGGCCGTGATCTGCGCCCCCTCGACGGGCGTGCCGTCCTCGTCGACCACTACGCCGCGGAGGTATGCGCCCAGCGCTATCGGAAAATCGATGCCGTCGATCTCCCCGCCAGGAGACATGGAAATCTGTTTTTGTTCGCGGTGAGAGGCATGACCGTACCCAGGCAATTCGACGTCTCCGACAGCGATCGTGGCTGCCGGCAAACCCGTGAAGCTATACGTCCCGTCGCCGCGGGTTTTCGTTTCGCCCGTGCGCGTTTGCAGGGGCGTGGACATATGGCTGGCGCCGCTTATGTACCACCGCACGCCCGCGCCTTGGATGCCCTTTTCGGTTTCGGCTTCGTAAACTCGTCCGCTGACGGCGGCGCCATCGGCCAATTCGATACGTATGCCGCTTGGGCGGCCGGCGCGCGCTTGCACGATCAGAGGCAATTTTGCCGGCAGCAGGCCGTTATGCTCCGCGGCAACGGCGTATTCGCCCGGCAACAGGCCCGCGAGCACGAACGAGCCATCTTCGGCCGATTCTGCTTCCCCGAAATCTTTGGCCATGCCTGTTTCGGCGGCGCGGACGGCCGCCCCCGCGACGGGTTCGCCAGTGGCCTTCAGGGTGACGCGCCCCTCGAGCGAGGCCCCCTGCGTCAGGATGAGCCGTACCCCGCTTGCCCCCGGCTCCACGCCGCCGCTCAAGGTCAGCGCGAAGCCTTTCGCTTTTGCGCCCAACACAACGGCTTCATTGGGAAGATTCGATAGCATGAAGGCGCCATCGGCTTGGGTCTCGGTGATGCTCATTCTCGCTGGCTGCTCGTGCCAGCCTTGACTCGAACCGTTCAAGCTGGCGAGGCGGTGCACGAATACGCGGGCCCCTTCCACGGGTTCTTCGCCTTCTCGCAAGACGATGCCCGAAATCGTGCCGCGTGGCTCAAGCCGCATGGTCACCGTTTCATGCGGACGCCACGCCGTCAGATACGTCCTGTGTTCTGCGCCCAATTCCGCTTGGGTGGCGATCAGCGCGACCCCGCCCTGCGCTACCCCCTCAAGCGCAAATGTGCCGTCTTCAGCGGTTTCAAGGACGACGATTTCCTTTGGCGGCTCCCATGCGGCGGCAGGCAGTTCGAGGTAGTCCCATTGGTACGCCTGAACGGCAGCGCCCCCGGCGGGCGCGCCGCCGGGCATCAAGACTGTGCCCGTGATGCTGAACGTGCCTCGTTTTAAGAAGTGCCTGCGCACGGGCGGACTGGCGGCGCCAGATTCGGCGGCAGCCGAAGTACGCGCAAGCGGCTGCTCTGGCGCCGGGGCAGCGATTGCCTCAGCCGTGGAATCTTCAGGCGCTTCGCCCTTCCCCTCGGCGGCGGGCGATTCGGCTTGGGGCAGGGGCTGCGCCGGGGCATGCTGAGGGGCCTGCACGGGTCGCACCGAGCCCAGCCCCACCCAGAGCGCCAAGCCCGCCCCTGCAAATGCCAACACCAAGATGACTACCCGCACATTGCCGCCCATGCCCATCCCCCCCCGGTTGCGCGCCCGGCATGCCCGTTCTTTGTGAATTACGCTAGCACACCTTTGCCTCGTTGGCTAGAGGAAAGTGGCTATTGGCGGAGGCGCAGCTCCAGCGTCTCCATGTCTTCGGTGATGGTGACCCTTTGGGTCGAGGTCATGGCTTCCGCGGCTGGGTCATTGGCATCAGGCGGAAAGGCGTAGATGAACGCGGTGTGGTCGCCTGGTTCTGTATCGAGCCAAGTGGACGCCAGGCCGGATGTGCGCGCGCCGCTACTGGCGAGCATTTCGATGAGTCCCCGCATGCTCTCGCTGCCATCGAAGGCGGACAGCGCGGGGTCTTCGCCTTGGGGCATGAGCACGGCGCCGGATACCCATCCTTCGGGCGCATCGGTGACGGCGATGCAGAAGTGTTCGAGGGCGTCGTCGAGGGCGTGGGGGTTTTGTTGGAGGTCGTCTTCGGTGATGTAGAGGCAGCGTTTGATGCGGCGTTTGGCTTGGGGGAAGTAGACGTGTACGCAGTAGTGGCCGCGGTCGGCGCGGTAGTGGGTGGTGATGGCGGGGGTGGTGCGGTTAGGCATGGGGTTAAGAATTCATCGCAGAGGCGCGGTGGGGCGCGGAGAAGAAGGGAGAAGAGGGCGATGTGTTGGCGGGGGCGTATCGCCGGATACGGACGGCGGGGACGCCGTCCCTCCCAGGGGCTTTTTCATCGTTTTGGGTAGATGGTTTTTATTTTGCCGTCGGGGGTTTTCACGTGTAGGACGCGGCAGTAGGGGCCGTTTTTGTCGAGGTCCATTTCGGCGATGTAGGTGTAGCGGATGAGGGCGCCGTGTAAGTTGTGGGCGTCGACATAAGCGTACACCTGAATGCTTCCGTCGGGCATGCGTTTGGTTTGGGGCAACCATTGATGTTGTGCGCTGCCGGGGGTGGGCAGAAATTTTTCGACATAGTTCCGCGCGTAGACCCTAGCCTGGCCATTGCTGATGCGCTCGACTTCGGGCTCTTCCGGCTCGCTGGGGGCGGGCAGAGCGGCGTAGGTGGATTGGGCAACGGCGGTTGCCTTAAGGGATGCCTGGGCCGTGTTCTTGTGTTCGATGTCGGCCATGATGAATCCGGTGATGAGTCCGACGGTAAACGCGGCGGCGGTGGCAGCGATGAGGGCGCCGTGATGATTCGTCAGCGCCATCAATCCTCGCGGTTGTTTGGTTTTGTTTGGCGTCCGAAGGCCGCGTCCATGTCCGGATTGGGGAATGGGCGGCGGTGTTGGCGTTCGTAGTCGGTTAGATTCTGTTCGAGGGTCCATATCTTTTCTCCCGGGTCGTATGCGGCTTCGAGCAATTCCTCGAGTTCATCGCGGCACTTGCGGAACTCTTGCCGGACGGCGGACCCGGCGGTGCCTGCGCGCACGATGAGCTGCTCTAGGTGGGCGCTGTGCGGCAGGGGCATTGCGCGGTTGTAGGGGATGTGTCATGCGAATCGCCAGGCTCATTCTTTCGGAGCGGGGCCGGGGCGTGGGTGTTGTCCGCATCCGTCACATTTGCTGCTGGCCCGGGCCGTAGGGGCGAGTCTGTTTGCGGCGGGCTTGTCTCGATGACGTTGCGCGCGGGTTGTTCCGGCTCTCGGTCAAGCGTCCACCACAGCCCGGCTGCCGCAGCAACGAAACCCGCGATCAAGATTGCAATGCGTGCATTTGGGCCCATACCCACATCCCCCCCATGCCATCCCGAAATTGGCGCCTGACACCGGCCGATCGCAGCTACACTAGCACATCTTCGATCGATTCGCCAGAGGGTGTTGCGAGCGCGGCCGCTTGCCGTGCGTTCGGTCAAGCTGCGACCATGCCTTCTGTCAGCGCACAGACCCATCGAGGGAGCAGCATGCCAGCAGAGGATCCGCTCGAAGAGGCCATCGCATCGCTTGCGGCTGGCTTGCGGAGCGCGCTTCGGGAGAATCCGGAGTTGCGTGAGGCGGCGCGTGCCTTCGCTTATGCCTTGCTTGATGCTGCCGAACTGGAGGGCGGCGTTTCGCCCGATGAGGCTCCACCGGAGGAACCGCCCAGCACGAGCGCACGCACGGGGCCGCCAATCGACATCGCGGAGGTGCGCATCGGGCAGATGCAAGAGCCGGCCGAGGGGCGCACGGTGGTCTTCACTCGCGGCGGCCTCGATGCCGTTGCGGCGGCTGCTCAGGATGCCGCCCCGCAAGCGCCAGCCTCGGTCGAGCCACGTCATTTGGGGCGGCTCGCGTCGGCCTTCGAACTCAAGGCCGAGGCGACGGAATGGGCCCTGCGCCGCATGCACCTCATCGAAAGCGGCGCAGACTTCACTACGGATATTCAGCCGCAGGACCAGGATTTCTGGGCACGCGCGGATCGCATCGGCAATTGCTTCTTGTGGATGCTGCATCCCTTCGCGCCTGAGCCGGGCTCGGAAGACGCATGGGAACTGCTCGCGGAGACGTTTCGAAACGCTGCGGGGGCCTTCAGCGCGATGGCGTCAGCCGATACCGATGCCGGGCGCGAGCAAGGGCAGTGGGAGGAAGCCATCGACCTGGCGGCTGAGGCGCAGTCGGCCGTGCGCGTGGCCACCCGGGGCGTCGGACAAGGATTCGACCCGACGCAGCAGGAGGCCTTCGAAACGCTGAAGCAGATTGCCGGGCGCGAAAGCATCTACATTCACCGCTACATGCGCAAAGATGACCTCGCCGAACCCCTGGCCTGGCATGCGTTGCGGGAGCGGATCGAGCGGTTTGAAGAATCGTTGTTCAGCGGCGAGCGCATGCGCAAGGAGCGCAAGGCACTGCTCAATAAGGTGCGCTATCACGTGAAGAAGGGCCGCTCGGACACAGGCGAGTTGAACGAGAGCGATGCCCGCACCATTGCCGAGAGCGTCGAGCGGTACGTTGAAACCGGCGTGCCGGAAAGCAGCGTCGACTTGCGGGAGATCTTGCTGGGCGTCGTCGATTCGTTTCCGTATCTCGAGGAAGACTTTCCCGTCTTCGAGCGCGTGTTGCGCAGCATCGATCAGTATCTCTCGCGATCGCCGGTTGAATCGCGCGTGCGGACGACGCGGACGCAAGCCTCGGAAACCGGCGAGGCACGGAACCTGTTGCAGGGCAAAGCCGCTGTGCTCATTGGCGGACTCGAACGGAAGGAGGCGAAGCGTGCGCTCTGTCAGCAGCTTGGCCTCGCCGATTTGCTTTGGCTGCGAAGTCAGCCCCATGAAAGCATCAACAGCTTCAAGCCGTACATCGAGCGGCCGGAAGTGGCCGTGGTGTTGCTGGCGATTCGCTGGTCGAGTCACAGCTTCGGAGAAGTGTCGGCATATTGCGAAGAACTGGGCAAGCCGCTGGTGCGCCTGCCCGCTGGGTATCACCCCAATCAAGTGGCCGCGCAGGTCATGGCCCAGGCCAGCGGACAACTGCAGCAGCGTCAAGGCGAGTAAGCCCGCGGCGAACGCCTTTCTTTGAAGGGGTCCGGGCAAACGGCCGGTACATTCGAGGAGTTGCCATGCGTCCCGCCGATTCGCATTGCCACATTCAAATGGCTCAATTCGACGACGACCGCGAAGACGCCATTGCCCGGGCGCTCGACGCGCTCGAGTTCATCGTGGTCATTGGCATCGAGCCGGAAAGCATTGCCCAGGCGCTGTCGCTCACGCGCGGCCGTGTGTATGCGGCTATTGGGTATCATCCTTATCACGAAGACCTCGCCTCGCCGGAAGGCATCGAACGCCTTCGTGATTGGGCAGCGCACGGCCATGTGGTTGCCATCGGCGAAATGGGACTCGACTACTACAAGCACTGCAGCATTCCGCGCGACGTGCAAGCCGCCGGCTTCGTGCGCCAACTTGAACTCGCGGCGGATTTGCAGAAGCCGGTGGTCATTCACAATCGCGAGGCCGACGCCGATTGCCACGCGATCTTGAAGGAACATGCCGAACACGTTCCAGACATCATCATTCACTGCTTCGGCAGCGGTCCGGCCTTTGCCGAGCAATGCCTCGAGATCGGTTGCCACATTTCCTTCGCCGGCAACCTTACCTATCCGAAAGCGGCCGAACTGCGCGAAGCAGCCAAGGTGGTCCCCATGGACCGCCTTCTGGTCGAAACCGACGCGCCCTATCTCGCCCCCCAGCCCCGCCGGGGCAAACGAAACGAACCTGCCTACACCACCTTCACGTGCGAGACACTCGCCGAAATCAAGGGTGTATCATTCGGCGACATGGCAACCGCCACAACAAGAAACGCCATGCGCGTGTTTGGGGTTTGAAGGCGGCCATGCATGAGCGGCGCCTTTAAGGCTATAGGCGCATCCCGTATGCCAGGCCGTCCGCGTTCGAAGGAACTGCGGGGGCGGGCGTTGCAACACAAAAGCTTCACGCACGCCACGCAACCACCGGTCATGAGGAAAGGCTCATGATTCTTTTGGCTCTTCCCAATGATACCGGATGAGCTTGTTTTTGCTGCCTATCAGCAGGTCTTCGCCTGGGCCGTCCTTTCTTGGCGCGGCTAGGATGGAGCGGGCGGGCATCTCGATGACGTCGTGAAAGACGAGGTTTTCTTGGTAGTCGTAGATAAAGACGCTTGCCCGGACTTCGTGGTCCGCGGCGACCGCGTAATAGGGCGGGCCGCCAGGTTCGAACGTGACGACGGCGCCGCAAACATCAGTATGGTTATGGACGAACGGAGCCGAAAGCTTGGCGGCCTGCTGGCCCGTTGGCGCGTACACATAGACAATCCCGTCGCCGGGATGGATCACATGCGGGGCGTTTCGCCGGGTTATCCACGTTGAGAGGGAGAATCCGGAGAAGTAGCCCGCTGGCCGTGACTCGTGGATAATTCTGCCGCCCGAGTCGCGCACGCGCAATTGACCGCCGGCATTGCTGTGGATGATCTCATCCCTGCCGTCGCCGTCGATATCGGCGCACTCGACGTGCCACACATTGCCGTCGTCTTTCTGCCAGATTTCATTGCCCTCGGGATCAAGGCGAATAATTCCTCCACCGCCGTTGCACACGGCGACGAAATCCAGTTCGCCATCGCCGTCGAAGTCGCCCGCGCCCAAGGCATTGATTCCCGGAGCTGGTGAAAAGGACCACATGAGATTGCCGCCCGCGTCGCAAATGTGGGAAGAGTGCCATGTCGTCCAACTCAGGTAGCGCTGCGCCCCCTCGGGCGTAAAGCGCCTCATGCGCGCCTCACCCAGCCCGCCCTCGATCTCCACTTCGCGCACAACCTCTAGGGCATCGTCTATGTAGAGCGCTTTATCCTCTGAGCAAAGCGCATAGGTCCAGTCCGCGGACGCCGGGTCGTCAAGCACGTGGGCAGCATGCGCCATCTCCAACACGGCGCCGATGTCGGCCGGTAAGGCGAGGATGCGTTTCGTAATCTCTTGCCGCTCTTTTTGGATGCCGGGAACAGGCAGCGGAGGGTTGGGGACGCCGAAACCGCAGCCGGCCGCGGCGGCGGCAGTCAAGCCAACGCAAGCATAGAGCAGGATCCGCATACGTGTATCCCCCAGATTGCCGTGCCCTTCATAGCATGCTTAATGGTGTTCAAGCATGATCTTTGGCACAAGTATACACGCTTACGCAGGCATACACTTGCCCTACGCCTTAGTTGTCAGCGGAGGGGCTGCCTCCTTCGGCGTTCGGCTTTTTTCTGCGGCGGCGCCGGCGCTTGGGTTTGGGGGCGGGCTGTTCTTGCGCATCGCGTGGCGGCGGCTG
>CAZLBS010000072.1:0-10302 GCA_964557505.1 uncultured Nitrospiraceae bacterium
ATGCCTGCCATGACTCGTCTGCTCCTCGCAGATAGAGACTGGAAGAATGGCCGCGATCGCGCTCGATTGACCTGATGGATCACCTTTGGATCACCCTTGGCCAAAAATCGAGGAAATCGGGTTTCTTTCCAGCTCTGCAAGTCATTGGCGGAGAGAGGATTAGATGGTCGGGGCGATAGGATTCGAACCTACGACCCCCTGCTCCCAAAGCAGGTGCGCTACCGGACTGCGCCACGCCCCGACGGATTGGAGCTAAAGCGTATCAGGGCAGCGCAGTTGCTGCAAGGCAGCGCATCGCACAATGCCGAAGCTCTACGAGAATGGCCCGCTTGTTCCCGCACGAGCAACCCTGATTTTTTGTTTGTTCGCCTATGTGCCGCCTGCACGCCAGCTGTCCGGCGGCAACTCAAGCGCCAGGCATCAGCTAAACTGGTATGTGCTGGCGCGGCCCTGAATCAGAATTGCTGCGGCATCCTGCTGCTCGACTCTAGCTATTCTCAGGCTGCTTGGGGGGAGTGTCGGTTGGTTTCTCGGGCGCCACGTTCCATTGCGCGAGGGCATCTTGAATGCCGATGGCGTGTTCGCGCGCGTGGCCGCCAAGGATGTGCAACGCAATCTTCCCGCTCGGGCTTATGACAAACAAGTTCGCTTGGTCTTCGACAAAACCGTAAGCCTCGCAGACATCGCCCTCAAAGTCGAGCATGACCGGGGAGTCCATCCCGCTCTTAAACGCACGCCGTGCGAGCCAACGAAACGGGCCGGGGACAGAGTCAAGCTTGGCGATTCCCTGCAAATGCACTTGTTCGCCGTAGCGCTCGTGCAAGGGCATCAGCCAACCTTCGAGTTGTTTAGACCCTTTGCGATCGGCGAACACCAGAATGGTCGGCTTCTCGCGTGGAAACTCGATATGGTGTTCCTCACGGTGCTGATCTTCCAAGGTGATTTCGGGGGCATCTTCGAGATTCTCCTCGGGCACAGACTCCGCAGCGGTCCCATGGTCGGACGATGCCGGCGGACCATCGATTGCATCCGCAAGGATCGGCACGCTCGCGGCCATGCCGATTGCAAAACAAAGAATTGTTCTAATGAGCCGCAATGCCCGCCTGCTCCTGCAACCACTCGATCACAATCTCGCGCGTGGGTTGCCCGAAATGGTTGTACGTGGGGGGCGCGGCCCATGTGAAAAGCCCGCCCTTCTCTTGCGCCGCATAGCTCCGCTCCGCACGTTCAACGCTGGCCTTCATTGCCCCCAATGGCGCTTCCCAATTATGCTCAGGCGTCACAAGCAATAAGGGCGACGGCGCGATGGCCGCGTAGAGGTCTGGCATGTCATATGGGGCGAGGCTTGCCGTCGTCTTCCAATGACCGAGTGCGGGCGCCAGCATCTGATGATGCGACCATTTCATCAACGCGTAGTGCGCCCACGTTTCTGGTCCAGCGGCAAATGAGGCTGCCGGCGAGATCAATGCATAACCGGCAGGACGCTCATCTAAGACGGCCAGGTGCGCCCCGATGAAGGCCCCCTGCGCAAATCCAACGACATACACGCGCCGCGCATCCACCCCCTCATGGCGCATCAAAACGCCGATAGCGTCTTGCGCATCACGGACATGTTTGCCGAGCAGCGACCAATTGGGGTGGCGCCGGTAAAAGCCCTGCACTTCTTCAATGCGGTTGCCCATGCCAATGGGGTCGAAACACATAACGGCAAAGCCCGCCCGTGCCAAATCCTCGAACGCATAGGCGCCACGGCGGTAGCTTTCCATATATCCACGGGCGTTGGAGATTGGGGGGAGCCAAAGCACCGCGGGCAAGGGCGCTCCATCTGAATTGCGCGGGCGCCACAGATCAGCATTCACGTACTCGCCAAAAACAAGGTCTTCACGAACGAGCCCCGCCGCACGTCCTTCGCGTCCCAATAAAGCTTCGACGGCAAACGGCTCTTCCCCATAGTCGGGCAGAGGGCCCGCTCCTCTCGGCGCGTCTCCCATCACCGCGAGCACCGCTGCCCGAGTTTCCGCCTTGTGTTGAACGGGATCGTCTACCGCTTCCTTGCGCACGCGAGCAGCCGCCCCCGGATCGAAGTCCGAAGCCGCCGCCCATGAATCCCAGTCATACGGATGTATACGTTCCGAGGCGGCAAACGTGCCCGCCCTGCCAAAGTGAAAATCGCACCAGTCGAGATACGATTCAATTGCACCCGGATTCGTCGCGTGATTCCCGGCGCGGTAGCGGATGGCCAAGGCCTCGGGTTTGCCAAACAATTCGAACACGGGCAACACATGCGCGTAGGTGCGCTCGATGGCCCAGGTGCTTTCGACAGGATCGTTCAGCGCGGCCGCCAGCAGCACGGCCCGCGGCGCGCAAAGGGCTACCAGCGTATGAAAATCTACGGGCAGCTTGTCTTCCCGTCCAACAAAAAAGCGCAATCTCGGATGAAGCCAATCGGGAAAGCGCCGTGTGATAAGTTCAAGGCCCTCGCCGAAGTGTTGTTCACTGAACTCCCGCGCGGTTAAACACCCGCCCTGCCCGCTGCTGCTGGATATGACCACCTGAATGCGTGGATCAAAGGCCGCCGCCATCAGCGATGTCTTGCCGTTGCGCGAGTGCCCCGTCAACGCCACGCGCGCGGCATCGGCCTCCGGAACCGTTTCCAAGTAGTCGATGCATCTCGACGCGGCCCAGCCGCGCCGGGCGAGCTTGGTCCAGTTATAACCGCTATAGGGCTCGACAAACGTCGCCGTGTCGTCGCTCGAATCCGAACCGTTGTAGATGCAGGCGATGTAGCCGCGCTTCACCGCGACGAGCCCCCAGGCGCGGTGATTGTGCTGCGTCATGAAGACCGGAAAGGGACCTTCGCCTTCCGGGATAATGAGTTCGAGTCCAAGAGCCGCGGCCTGTCCGGGACCAAACGTGAGCCTTACACGCCTGGAAGCCGCCCCCTCATAAACGGTTTCCCCGATGACTTCGGCTTCCAAGTTCTGGGGGGCATCGGGCAGTCTGCCCATCAGATAATGCTGGACATCGTGCCGCAGGCGCTCCTCCACATGCGCTTCCCATTCGTCGAGTGCGGCAATCTTCGAGGAAGGGTCCGCGGGAAATCTCAGCAGCGGGTCCGGAGCTACTGGCAGCGACGGCAGGATATCGAAACGCGGCGGGTACGCTTGCGTACGCGATACCCACTCATCCCACTCAGGGCTTTCCGGCAGCATCGCTTGAATCTCTGCCAACGCCGCTTCAGGCGAGTATGATTCAGCTAGCGCATGTGAATGAATCTCAAACGGCGTGTGCGCAATCAAAAAAAGTGCCGCCCCGCGCCGTAGCGCAGCACGAATAACCGTACCCTTCATGGACCTACCCATTTCGCCCGTGCTTTCTGACCCTTTGACTGAAAGTATTTCAAGAACGAATACATCATGCTGGGGTACAGATCGCTCACCCGCGCAAGCAAACCGCGCCAACTCGGGTGGACTACGACCAATCGTTTGCCATCCAAGCTATGGCGAATGACGACTTCTCCGATTTCGCCGACCGTCAGAAGCCGCGGTCCAGACCACACAATGTCGGCGGCACGCGCCTCGGCCCGCTGATTCAAGAGTGGCGTATTGACCGCGTCGGGGCAGACTGCGACACAATGCACCCCAAAGGCGCGCGCTTCCGCAGATGTCGCCAAGGTGAACGCCCGCACCGCATACTTAGTAGCACAGTAAACCGACATGCCGGGGATGGGCGCCAAGCTTGCCATCGAAGCAATATTGACGATGCGCCCGGCTTCGCGTTCCTTCATGTGCCGAAGAGCCTGCTGCGTGCCAAAAACCACGCCCTTGAAGTTCACATCGATTTGAAGATCAATGTCTTCCCGGGAGATTTCCTCCGTCCACTCCGTCCGCATCACCCCCGCATTGTTGATGCAGACGTCGACTTGCCCCATCGCATGGACAGCCGCAAGAAACACACGCTCCCAAGCATCAGCGTCGCGCACGTCCAACTGCAGGGCCCATGTCCGTTCCTCGGGCCAGCCAGCCTTCTGCGCATGGGCACGAAGCCCGTCGCAATTCGCATCCGTTGCGAAAACGTAGTGCCCCCGCTCGATGAGCGTGTCGGCAACAAAGCGCCCTATCCCGCTCGCGGCGCCCGTAATAAAGAAACGGCGCGGTTCCCCCACTTGCAACTCCCCCTTTGGTGAAGCGGCTTTACATTTGCGGCATTATATCGGCGGCTTAGGTCCAATGCACCCATGCGCAAGACTCATTGAGGGAAGGGCAGAAGAACGATGGCTCAACTGGTCGAACATCCCACGCGCGTTCAGGCGCACGGCAACATGCCAAAAATCATTGAGGAGTACATAGGCCGGGTAAACACAGGCACGGCGGGCGTCAGCATTGCCCAGATGCAAAGTCCGGAAGGCTGGGAAGAACCCGGCCAGCGGCCCGAATTCGACGAATACACCCTCGTGCTCGAAGGCAGCCTAACCGTCGAGACCGAATCCAGCAGGATGGTCATCAAGGCGGGTCAGGCCATCATCAGCCCCGCTGGCGAATGGGTGCGCTACTCCTCGCCCGCGCCCGGCGGAGCCCGCTATATCGCCGTATGCACGCCGGCATTCAGCCCTGAAACCGTTCACCGCGACGCTTAACCTTCGCCGTTCCCGGGCGCGCCTTCACCGGCAGCTATCACGTCGATGCGCCCGTCGAAATAGCAATGCTCGCCCGCGGGGAGCTTCAAGCCGCCGCCACCGGGCGGCACGCGCAACGCTTGCAGCACGCGGGCGCTGTACCGGTGCGCCGTGTTCAAGGGCGTCATCCGGAATGGCGTATCGTGTTGCATGACAGAAAGTGTCACGACGTGCGCTCCGCCGCCGCGGGCCTCGATCCATTTGCCAGGTTCATAATTGCTGTTGAGATGCATCCAGTCGCTCTGCTCAGCCGGAATCTCAGGGAACGTCCCCTCTTCATGGCCGGTGCGCCAATCCTGAAAGGACCCAGGCAGCATCAATGACGCGTGATACTCCTGCAGCGTCATGTCCTCCAACGTGTCCAGCATGACGCGGATGCGAATGCCCGCATCATCGGGCGAAACAATCCAGCGCTGCCGAAACGGCGCCCGGCGCGACGACGCCTCGGCATACAACGTTTGGCCATCGTGCGTCACCTCTTCCCAACGCAGCGCCGTGCTGTCATGCCAAAAGTTGGCCATGTTGATGCTGGTTCAAAAATGCAGCCCTTCGCTGATGGGGGCGCCGTCGAGCGTTATCTCCAACGTTCCCGTGTCGAAGCGGGCTGCAAGCGCTCCGTTCTCGACCGTCCGCTTCTGAAGAATTTCCGCTTCAATCTTTTCCGCCGGCTGAGATAAATCGAACCGCACGCGCAACATCTCATGGTGCCCTGGCTGCAAAGGCAATTGCTGCTCGGGAATGCGTACGAAGGCCTGAAAGATGCGCGCGCCCAGAAGGTAGTCGCTATTCAGCCAGAGCAGCTTCGGCAGATACGCGCCGCTCTCCACGTCAATCCGAACGGGCGGACGCGCCTTCGACGCATTAACTGCCGCCACAGACTGCACATCCATTTCGCGCGTCACCAACGCGTGAGGTTCCGTATCGCTCGGCAAGAACTCGGGAAACACTCCGCGTTGATCGCCATACATCCATTGGTCGTAAACAGCATTCAGAAACGCTTGCACCAAGATGGACGACAGGTGCACCTCCCGTTCGCAATCCGCCACGAGCGCCCAATTCAAAGTTTCGCCTTCCAATTCAAACGTCCAGCGCCAAGTCATCGGCAAACGGGGCATCTGGCCCGCCGCCGTGCACCGTGCGGGCGCCGCTTCCTCCAGGAGCCACTCGGCGCTCACCGAACCATGCCGCGACTGCAGCGACTCGACCTCGACAAAGATGCCCCCAGGGGCCGTCAGCTCTTGCTGTTCGTGGTAAAGCGTCGTTTGCCCATTCGCGAAGACCGCTTCAACAGGGCCCTGCGTCATGGCATGTACGCCTTTGGCATCGCCCACCTGCCGAAGGTAGTACTCAATCGTTGCCCGCGGCGTATCACGCACGATCTGCTGCCCCTTGCTCAGCAGAATGACCCGGTCGCAAATCGCACTGACGGCCCCAAGATCGTGCGACACAAAGAGAATGGTCTTGCCCGCCTCCTTCAACTCGGCGATGCGTTGGCGGCACCGCCGCTGGAACTGCTCGTCGCCGACCGCAAGCACTTCGTCTACCAGAAAGACATCGGGATTCGTGTGCACCGCGACCGAAAATGCCAGCCGGACATACATCCCGCTCGAGTACGTATCCACCGGCTGATCGATGAAATCTCCGATCCCGGCAAACTCGACGATGTGCTCGAACACCTTCTTCGTATCGCGGCGGCGCACGCCCAACAGGGCTGCATTTAAGAAGACGTTCTCCCGGCCCGTAAGCATCGGATGGAAGCCGGCCCCCAATTCGAGCAGCGATGCGACGCGCCCATCAACCGCAACATGCCCCGCTGAAGGAGCGGTCACGCCAGCGATTATCTTGAGGAGCGTGCTCTTCCCCGAACCATTCGCGCCGATTATGCCGACCGACTCGCCCCGCTCGATGCTGAATGTAATGTTGTCGAGCGCCCGAAAGGCGCCGCCCTTCTTGCCCATGAGCCGGTCGCTCAATCCGCCTTTGCCGATCAGCGTGCGCGCCCCCCGGCGAGAACGGTACTCCTTCGTCACTTCGAGGCATTCAATGATGGGCATTAGACGTTGTCCGCCATCACATGCGCATTGCGCCGGAATACCCAAAGCCCCAACACGAACACCGTGAGCGCAACCGCCCCGGGCCAGGCCAACAGCGGCCAGTTCGGAAAGGCATCTTCGATAATGCAGTACCGGTACGCCTCGATGAGGCATGCCATCGGATTCAGCACCAAATACGCCGTGCGGTACGCTTCCGGAATCATTGACGAAAAATAAAAAATCGGCGTGCCGTAAAAGGCAAAGGTCAGCACCACATTCACCATGTAGCTGACATCTCGGAAGAACACATTGCCGCAGCTCAGCAGAAGCGCCAACCCCAGGACCAGCACCACCTCGATCCCAAACACGGCCAGCATCAACACGGCATAGCCGATAACGAAATTGACGAGCCCATAACCCACATTGGCCAGCGGCACGATTTCACGCGGAAACGCCACCTTGCCAATCAGCGAGCGATTGTCCACCAGCGACGTGGTCGCAGACATTACCGACTGACTTAGAAATTGCCACGGCACCAGCGCAACCAAAATCAAGGCAGCAAAATGGAACGGCGAGTCGACCCCAGCCGCCCCCCCACGCACGTCGAACACCACGGTAAACACGAAAGCCAGAATCGCCGTAAGCGCTACGGGTTCAATCACGGCCCATGCGAAACCGATCAAGGCATACCGGTAGCGCACGCGCAGGTCCTTGAGCACCAGTCCCGTCAGGATTTGCCGCCTGCGGATGAGGTCCGGCAAGAACCGCCCCAGCCGGGCCCCCGGATTCGCGCTATAGAGTTGAGGCACCATAACGTGGAAGCCTAGCAAGGCAGCCAATGCCGAGACAACGCGCCAATGCCCGCCCCCTAAATCCTAACCCCGAAACACTGCCCTACACCCACATTTCACCTTCGGCGGGCCGCCGCTTCGTTCCAAGGATGACCCGCTCCAACTCGTACTCCGGGTGTTCGCGCAGGCTTATCTCGCGCGGCTCGATACGCTCCCCCTTGGCGTTCGCGAACACCAGAACATCGGGACGCCCAAGCTCCTGCGCGTGCACGTCCACGACGATGCCCGACGCTCCATCGAGCGAGCCGCCCCGGAGCCTCACTTCGATCCCAGTGGGAAAGGGCGGCAGAATCTTGTGCAACAGCTCCACCACTTCTTGGTTGAACGCGTAGCCCGCCTCCGCATCCATCAACGCCAAAATGTCATCGCACGGCAGGGGGAAATAATCCTCGCTCCCTTCCAGCAACTCGGCCACGGTGCGTGCCACCGCCATGATCTCGCCGTTCAGCGTCGCGATAGGCGGCTCCTGACTGCGATCACGGCGGATGGTATTCGACGCAATCACCCCGCGAGGAAAACCGGAGCCATCTGGCCGCTCGAACTGTTCCAAGGCCATGTATCCAAGCAGCACGCCGTGATCGCTGCAGTGCTTCACCAGCTCGTAGCCAATGACAGCAGCATGCCGCTGCCGGTTCGCTTGGTCTTCCAGCGATTGCGTAAACACATCGCCAATCCCGTGCAGCAATGCACCATGGCCGAGATGAACCACTTGCTCGCTCCGAAGCCGCGCCCGGTGCCCAAGCAGCATGGCGCACACCGCCGCTTCAACATGCCGGTTGTACGCACGAATCGATTCCGGCACCACGGCGGGCGTGCCGCTCAATATCCGCCGCCCGGCAACATTGTCGAAAAGGGCTTTCGCCGTCGTGCCCAACGCCGCAAGCGGACCGGCGTTATTCGTCACCTGCAACATTTCTTTCGAGCGGCAAAGCTCGATCATGTCTTGCACCGTTGCCACGCGCGGCCGGCCCACGAACCGCTGCACCGCTTCAAATGCTTGCCGAACCGCACGTATGGCATGCGTGCGCACGTGCGGCTCCAGCGTATCTTCCGCCGGCGCGTCGTACGGCAAGTTCGCATCCCGCACAAAGACGTAGCGGTACTCCTTCTCCCGCAGCGCGCGAACGTAGGGCTGAGACAACGTGACGCCCCGGTTCAGCAATGTGAGCCCGTTCTGGTCGATCACGGGATGCCCAAGCTCATGGCCGGGCTTCAGTTGCTCTACCGGTACGAGCCACATGCCGCGCGGCCCTTCCCCTAATCCCGCCGCGACAACACGCGCAGGTCGCGCGCAAGCCAATACATCAGCAAGTAGTCATGCCCGTTGTACTCCATCCCCGCGTCAGCCGAACGCTCGCCCTCGACATAGGGATTCTGCACCAACACCGACCACGCCTTCGGCCGTTGGCTATACGGCACAGCACCGTCAGCGCCCGGCGCCTTCTCTGCTTCCACGCGCGGCCATTCGAAATCAAATTCCTCTTCGTACGCCGCAATCGTGCCGCGGTTCCACTTGATGTCCAACGGAAACTGCTCCAATGGACCCACCACCGCAGGGTCGCGCCGCTCGACTTCCGCATATTCATTGGGCTTCCAGCGATGCAGGTGATAGCGCGACACCATTTCAAACAGCGGATTGTTTTCCGCTTGCGTCCCGGGCACGCCGTTCTCCCCAAGCCACGTGCGCTCAAGGCTCTCCATGAAGGCATCACGTTCGCGCCCGTCATGCATGCTGGCAAGCAGCGGCATGTACGCCAAATACAGCAACACGTCATCACTGTGATTGACGGGATACGCGCCCCCCATGCGCCGCGCCTTGCGCGCAATATCCGCGTAGCCCTCTTCAAAGGCAATGCGCTCATATGCCTCGTCGTACTTCACGTCGTCCGCCACCCATGCCGCTACCTTTAGATGCTGCAACAGCAGCAGCGCGTTCATGGGCTCCACATCGCGCACATATTCCGCCGTGTAATTGCCCCAGGCCGTCGGTTCGCCGTCATACCCAATGATCTGCCGGCCATTCGCCAGAATGTGGTCCACGATGCTCGAAGCGATTCCTTCGATAATCGCCTCAACTTGACTGCGCGCCCACGTGTTGTAGGCCCAGAACAAGCCAAACATGACGCCCGTGACCTGGTCGCTGCTCACATCGCCGCGCCATTTCCATTCGCCGGATTCATCCACGCGCCAGATGCCGTCATCGTTGAAGGGCGCATCGGCCGGCGCCGCGGCGCGCGCAAGCAATCCCGGCTTGCCGCTGACCGTCGCCAAGAGGTTCAAGGCGTTGAGAGCCGCCTGTCCTTGCTCCCGCACGGCGCTCTCATCGGACGCTTCCCCTTTCATGCTCAGCGTGCCCAGCCAAATCCCGGTCATGTACGCATTGTCCGGCATGTTGTAGGTGAGCGGATCGTCCGGCTCTTCCGGCACCCGCAGCTTGCACATCACCTGCCCGTCGATGACGAAGCGTTCCATCAGGTCATGCTCGAACAATTCCGCCTTCTCGGCAAGCGATAACGGCTGCGCGCCCGCGGCTGCGCACCACAACATGGCAGAGCAAAGGGCTCCGCGAGTGAAGCCAGTCATGTAGTCGATTCTCCCTCAGTCAAAGATTCCAACGGCTCGCTACGGCCCCGCTGCACATGCATGCGATGCCCGGGAGCCGCCCACCGAACACCGTTGTAAATGACCCGCAGCACATGCGCGTTGCGGTAAACCGGATACTCCTGGTCGCCAGGACGCCAGT
>CAZLBS010000073.1:0-7614 GCA_964557505.1 uncultured Nitrospiraceae bacterium
GGGCGCCCCTCCAAAACACCGCGCAGCATCTCGGCGTTCTCAGCCGCTTCGCCCCCGCGAAGTTCGCTGCTGTCTACAGCCGGCAAGCCGAACTGTTGCGGCGTAACTTCGTAGCGCATCACCCGGCCATCCCGCGCCTCCGCGATCAGCGTCGGTCCTGCCAGCGTCACTTCATCAAGCCCATCGGTTCCCGCAACCACGAAGGCATGGCGCACGCCGAGATTCGCGAGGACCCAGGCCAAATCCTCGATCATGGCCCGGTTGTAGACCCCCATGACTTGGCCGTCGGCATTGGCCGGATTGGTCAACGGACCCAATACATTGAACACCGTGCGGATGCGCAGGCTTTGGCGGATGGGCGCCACGTTCTTCATCGCGCCATGCAGATTGCGGGCGTACAAGAAGCCGATGCCAATATCATCGATGAGTTGCCCCACACGCTCGGCGGGGAGGTCGAGGTTGACCCCCAACGCCTCCAACACATCGGCGCTGCCGCATTTGCTGCTGGCGCTGCGGTTGCCATGCTTGGCCACCGCGACGCCCGCGCCCGCCGCGACGAAGGCCGCCGTAGTCGAAATGTTGAACGTGCCCTTGAGATCGCCGCCTGTGCCGCACGTGTCGACGAGAGGGCGCCGGGAGGTCGGAACCTTCGTGGCCAGCAGACGCATCACCTGCGCGAACCCGGTGATTTCCTCGATGGTTTCCCCCCGCACCGCCATTGCCGCGAGAAAGGCCGCCGTTTGTTCCGGGCTGCTCTCGCCGCGCATCAGCACTTCCATGACCTCGGAAGCCTGCTGGCGCGTCAGATGCATCCCATCCACGAGCATCCCCAAGGCCTCGTGAATCATGTATGCGGTTCTCCTTCTACCGGCCCGCTCCGGTGGAGGCCGGGTCTCAGGCTGACGAAACAACCCGCACCGGAGCGGGTGCGTGCTCCGGTGCGGACGTGAATGCGTATGGATTCGCGGCAACGGGGCCGCAGGGCTACATCATGTAGACGAACGGCGACACAACACCCGCGCTGTTCGCGAGAAACATCAACATGCTCAGCAGAATCAACGCAATTATGATGGGCGCGAGCCAGAAGCGCTTGCGCACCTTCATGAAGTTCCACACCTCGCTGAGGAGGAGCATGGGGCCATTGCGGTGCTGGCGCCGCCGCGGCGCAGCGGCCGCGGACTTCTCAATCGTTTCGTCGCTCATAAGTCCTCGGTTCCTTCCCCGCGGTCCAGGCATATTGGACCGCCTCAAACAATGCTTTAGCCTAGAATTGATTCAAATAGCGGTCGAATTCTTCCGGCTGCGCTTCGGGCTCCTCCCAATAGGTCTCGGCGTCTGGCTCGATCGAGCGCTTGAGCAAGTCTTTGCGCAGCGCCGACAGTATAAGCCGTCCCGGCGTAATTATAAAGAGGAAGGCCATGGTCAGCAGCACGCGGGTCATCAGCCAGTTGACGGCCAACGCGAACTGCATCCAATAGTGCAAGGGCCAGCGCAGCAGCCCGGGCGCAACGAGGCCCAACACAAGGAAGGGCGCGCCGATGATTAGAAAAATGTATGGATAGCCGCCGGCATCCTCGGGATGAAACCAGTATGCAAAACCCCAGCGAATCAGGCCCAGCACTGCAAAGGCAGCCGCCATTACAATGCCAAACTTGCGCTGCTCGCCCCGGTTCGTAACATCGATGTTCATGCTGCACGCAGCCTCTGTTGCTTAATCCAGCTCAAACTCTTCTTTCCAAGCATCGTCGATGGGCGCGGGCGGCTGCTTCTTCTTATCCAGCACGCAATTGCCCAAGACGAGGTAGTCCATGTGCGTGCGCATGAAGCAGCGGTACGCGTCTTCGGGCGTGCACACGATGGGCTCGCCCCGCACGTTGAACGAGGTATTGATGAGCACCGGACACCCCGTCTGCGCGTGGAACTGCTTCAGCAACCTGTAGTACCGCGGGTTCACGTCTTCGTGGACCGTTTGAATGCGCGCCGAATTGTCGACGTGGGTGATCGCCGGCACGTCCGAGCGAATGACCCGCAGTTTCTCGAAGCCTTCCCGCGAGCGGTCTTCATCAGATAGCTCCCGCAACCGCGGCTTCGCGACATTGGCCACCAGCAGCATGTAGGGGCTGTCCGCATCCATATCGAAATATTCATGGACATGCTCGCGCAAGACCGATGGCGCGAATGGGCGGAACGACTCGCGGAACTTTATCTTGAGATTCAAGACCGACTGCATTTCACGTGAACGCGGGTCCGCGAGAATGCTGCGCGCACCCAAGGCGCGGGGTCCGAATTCCATCCGCCCTTGAAACCACCCAATGACGTTGTCGGAACCGATCAAGCTGGCAACGTGCGCGCAGAGTTCGCCTTCGCTGTCGAAGGTCTGGTACTCGACGCCCAGTTCCGTAAGATACGAATCGATTGCGGCATCGGTGAAGTGCGGGCCTAAATAGCTGCCCTTTTGCCGCCAGGCATCAGGCGTCCGTGCATGGCCCAACAACTGATGCCAGGCGAAAAGCGCGCAGCCAAGGGCATTGCCCGCATCGCCCGCCGCCGGCTGGATCCAAATCTGCTCGAAGGGGCCCTCGCGCAGGAGCCGGCCATTGGCCACGCAGTTCAAGCCGACGCCCCCGGCTATGCAGAGGTTCTTTTCGCCGGTGACTTTATGGACATGCCGGGCCATCTTCAGGACGACTTCTTCAGTGACTTCTTGAATCGAGCGAGCCAGGTCCATCTCGCGCTGCGTCATCTTGCTTTCGAACGGACGCGCCGGGCCATCGAACAACTTCTCGAAGTAGCCGTTCGTCATCCGCTTGCCCTTCAAGTACGCGAAGTACTTCATGTTCAGGCGGAACGACCCGTCTTCCTTAATGTCGATCAGTTCGCGCTTGATGGCATCCACATAGCGTGGCTCGCCATAGGGCGCAAGGCCCATCAGCTTGTACTCGCCGCTGTTCACCCGAAACCCGCAGAAATACGTGAAGGCGCTGTAGAGCAGGCCCAGCGAATGCGGAAAATTGACCTCCTTCAGAATACGGACGCGGTTGTCTTGCCCCACGCCAAACGTGGATGTCGCCCACTCGCCCACGCCGTCAAGCGTCAGAAACGCAGCGCGCTCGAAGGGCGAAGGGAAGAACGCCGCCGCGGCATGACTCTGGTGGTGGGCGCAGAAGAGCACGTCGCCGTCATAGTCCATCGCCTGCCGAATCGTATGCGGCATCACGATTTTCTCTTTCAGCCACGGCGGCATCTGATCGTAAAAAGCCGTCAGCCCTTGCGGCGCGATTTCGAGAAACGTAAAGAGCAGCCGCTCGAACTTCACGAGAGGCTTGTCGTAGAAGCAGACGTAATCGAGTTGGCTGGGCGTGATGCCGCCCTCTTCCAGGCAATAGTCAATCGCGTGCTTGGGAAAAGCGGGGTCGTGTTTTTTGCGGGTAAAGCGCTCTTCTTGCGCCGCGGCCGCAATGTCGCCATCGCGCACCAGGCAGGCCGCGCTGTCATGGTAGTACGCCGATATGCCGAGGATGTTCATCGCACCGCCGTGGCCCAGGCTTATGCCGCCCCGGCCTGCTTACCGCCATAGGAGCAGCCGGAAGGATAGCATTTCGCGCACCAGAATCACAGCAACTCGCACGCCCGTTGAAGCCCGCCGGGGCGAGCACCCTTGCCATGACGCCCTTGAGCAGTTGTCATCGCAGCCATGCATCCTTTATCTTTCGCCCGTACACGCCGCTTGGACGGCGCGCTGCGCGCCCGCCACGCGAACCCAGGGGAGGTTCGACAGCTTGCCATGAAGCCTGCCCTATACTGGCTGCCCGCCTGCATGCTCCTCGCGATATCCGCGGCGCACGCAATGGCCGAGTCAACCGGCGTCGCTGAACCGGCCAGCCGCCCCCACATTGTCTGGATTGTGCTGGATGCCTTGCGGGCCGAAAATTTGTCCAGCTACGGATATGAGCGCGCGACATCGCCCAATATCGATGCATTGGCCGCTGATGGCGTGCTCTTCGAGCAGGCGTATGCCCAGGCGCACGCGACGCGCCTTTCGGTTCCGTCCTATATGACCGGGCGCTATTTTCCGGCGCAGGTAATGAGCTTCGGGTCCTGGAAGGAACTCTGGCACACCCCGCCGCCCGGTGAGCGCTACTTTCCGCAAATTGCACAGGCGAACGGATATCGCGGCCTTCTTCTGTCGGCCACGCCATGGATTTATGAGGGCTCGCGGTTGTGGAACATGTTCGACCAGCAGGTGTATCTCACGCACCCTGGTTCCGCGGAAGCTGCGAATGCGCATTTGTTTCAACTGCTCTCCAGCGCGCCCAGGCAGCCGCACTTCATCTATATGCATCTCATGGAGACACACTGCCCTCACAACACCGGGGAACTCGCGCCCGGCCACCTGCAGTGGGTAGACCAGGATCACCCGCGCCTAGAGGCCATGGCCCAGCTGACCGATACCGCGAGCGCCAATCTATCGGCTGAAGAACAAGCGCTCCTCCAAGGCCTCTACGATGGCAGCATCCACTATGAGGATGAGCACATCGGCCTGCTCATTGCGCACTTGAAGAAAATAGGCATCTACGATTCAACGCTGTTCATTGTAACGGCCGACCACGGCGAGGCCCTTGCCGAAGATGGACAAAGCGTGGGACACCTGCACGGATGGATGTATGAGCAAACGCTGCGCGTGCCGCTCATTATGGCGGGACCCGGGCTGCCAAAAGGGCTGCGCTTCAAGCAGCCCGTGCAACTCGCGGATATTGTGCCCACCCTGATCGAGATTGCCGATCTGGATACGGCGGCAAAACCGCACGGCAAGTCGTTGGTCCCTGCGTTCGACGATCCTGCGTTTACACCCCACGAGTACGTTTTCTCGCGCTACGCACGCCCGGGTCAAGACGACAAGATGACATTCGTGCTCATTTCCCAAGAGCACCAATATCATTGGAACCCGGCGGCCGGCACGGAGCATCTGTGGTCGATGCCCTATCGTCTCGGCCGCGAGGTGTCCGTCTTAGAAGCGCAACAGGGCGTCGCGCGCACCATGCGCGGCGTGTTGGCCTCGCGCTATGTGCCGAAGTGGGAGGCCGCCCGAAATGCGCCGCGGACCACGCCCACCATTTTTGTTGAGGAACTGCGCCCGGAAGTTTGCATCACACCGGATGCGCACGTGTGGGGGTCGCCCGGCAATGCCGATTGGACCGACAACAAGTGGACGTTGAAGCACGACTATCTCGCGGCGTGCTCCTGGCGCGAACTCCCGCCTCCCATTACCTTTCGCTTTGACGTTCCCAACGGCGCATATCGCGTAGAGCTTTACGCAGCCCACAGTGCTCGTATGGAGCCGGATGGCCATCGCGCCTCATCGTTCCGTTTTGCAGCGCAAGGCAGCAATCCTCAGACATTTACCATGATGTCGGATCCTCCTCGAAACACCAACTGGCATACCTATGTCACGCTGGGAGAATTCGCGGTGACCAGCCGTACATTTGAATTGACGCTTGCCCCGGGCGAAACAGACTATTGGGCTATCGCACGCCGCCTCAAATTTGTCCCGTTGCAGACGCCCGAGGCGTCCACGGCCAACCAAGAGGGCATGGATGAAGCCTTGCGCGCCCTTGGGTATCTCGAGTAGCCACGGCAGCCGGTGCCGGAGCGCGAAGGCTGTCCGGGCAATCGGCGCGGCGTGCCCTATGGGTCACGGCAGAAGCCCCTGGTCACCCCACCCGCTCGACGTTCGCCCGGTAGACCTCTTCCAGAATGCGGTCGACGCCGTAGGTAATTTTCCACCCGGGATAGTGGGATTCGAACCGGGCGAGATTGCCAATCCACCAGATATGATCGCCGATGCGGTTCTCGTCGCGGTAGACCGTGTTCATTTTTTTGCCCGCGATAGCCTCGCTCTTGGCGATGGCTTCCATCATCGACACATTGGAATACCGCCCGCCGCCAATGTTGTAGACCTCGGCTACGCGCGGGCTTTTGTAAAAATGATAAAAGGCCTGAATGAGATCGTAACTGTGAATGTTGTCGCGAACCTGTTTTCCCTTGTAACCAAAGATTTGGTATTGCCGCCCGATCACGCAGCATTTCATCAGGTAGGCAATGAAGCCATGCAACTCGGCCCCGGCATGCCCGGGTCCGGTCAGGCAGCCCCCGCGGAAGCACGCCGTCTTCATGCCAAAGTAGCGGCCATACTCCTGAACCATGACATCGGCAGCGACCTTGGACGCGCCAAACACAGAGTGCGTGCACATGTCGATGGACATGTCTTCCGCGATGCCATTGGCATAGGCGTGGCCGGGTTCGATTTCCCAGCGGGTTTCGAGTTCGGCGAGCGGCAGCCGGTTCGGCGTATCGCCGTAAACCTTATTGGTGCTCGTGAAAATGAAGACCGCGTTAGGACAGTGCTGACGCGCACATTCGAGCATGTTGAGCGTGCCTGACGCATTGACGGCAAAATCCGTCAGCGGTTCGCGCGCGGCCCAATCGTGCGACGGCTGAGCAGCCGTGTGAATGATGAGCGCGATGTCCGTCCCATATTCGGCGAAAACCCCGCTGAGCGCTGCGTAATCGCGAATGTCGATTTCGTGGTGCCTGTAGCCCGGGAGCCGTTCGCGCAGCGCCGCAACGGCCCAAGCCGTTGAAGCTTCTTCGCCGAAAAAGTAGCTGCGCATATCATTGTCGACGCCAACAATGCTGAAGCCTTCGCCGCTGAAGAAGCGGCAGGCTTCGGCCCCAATGAGCCCGCCCGAGCCCGTGATCAATGCGACCGCCATGATGCTTCCTTCCCCCGATCCCGTGCGATGGCCAGAGCAGGCCGCCCTGGCGGATGCGTTAGCGGCTGGCCTCCGCAGGCCGCAAGCGTAGCACGTGCCGCGCGCCCGCCTCGATATCGTCCCGCTCCCAGAGGATGGGACGCATTTGCCCCGCTGCCCAAACCCCAACCTGATCGTCGTAGTGCGCGCTCGCCGGATGCCCGCTCTGCCCGGTGCTGTTCACGGCGATGGAGCGCGACATATCCACCATATCGATGACGCGGCGGTAGGCGGGAATGTGCCTTGACTGAAACGTGCCCCGGCTCGCGCTCCACCGGGCAATGTTGACCGTCGCTGCCGCGCCGTCCACGGGATGCCCCAGCCGGTTGAACAGCGACTCGATGAAGCCGATCCCGCTTTGACCGAGAAAGGCGTTCTCGAAATCGGCGACATGCACATCGCCCCAGGTGCGCTTGCCCGCCGCGGCGTCCCGCTCATAGCGGGCGATCCCCTCCGCGAGGGCCGCCCTGAGAATGTCGTCCCGCGTCTCTGCACGGTCCTCTGTACGTATGTCATCCCACCAGGGATTGCCGGGAGCTTCGAGGAGGCGCCGGGTCGATTCCAACTGCATCATGTTGGGTTGCGGCGTTTCGATATCTTCGAGTTCGTCTCCATACAACAGTTGGACGAGGGCGTCCCAAAGATGGGCCGCGAGCAATGCCGCTTCGCTGTCCCGCGTGAAGCGATAGTCCCATTCATCCAAGATCGACACCGCGTCGCGGTCCGCTGCTTCCGCGTGACTCATCAACGCGCCGATGAGCGGCTTAAGGCCTGGCACGGCGCTGTCAAGCTGAATCGCGGC
>CAZLBS010000073.1:7624-7959 GCA_964557505.1 uncultured Nitrospiraceae bacterium
CTCGAGCCGTTCCGTAATCCGCCGAGCCCGGTGGCCCATGTTCGGATGCGGCGTAATGCGTGGATTGGTCTGCTCCCCCAGTTGCGCGCGAAGCCACGCGTAATGCTGCTTGGGAGCCGCCGCATTGTTAGCCGCCACGACCATCCCGCTCGCCGGATTCAATACGTGGGGCAGCATCTCATAAGGAATGAACCCCTGCCATTCCGCCTCGCTCGTCCACCCGGGGGCGGGCGTCAACCCGTCATAGCCGGCCGGGCGGATCGGAAACCGCCCAGCAGCTTGCCGAGCCGCTGGCGCGCGTCCAGAGCATCCGCGCCGAGCTCGGCCGGCACACC
>CAZLBS010000073.1:7969-10300 GCA_964557505.1 uncultured Nitrospiraceae bacterium
CCAGCCATCTGAAAGCCAATGTTGCCCTCGGTGTCCGCGTACGGAATGTTGGCCGCTGGATAATCCCAATAGCGCAACGCTTCGCGGAAGGATGCCCAATCGTGCGCGAACGCGAGTTCGATGCCGGCCCGCTGAATGGTCCCGCGCCGCAAGCCTTCCCAACACACCGCCAGCAGTTCTCCACCTTCTGCGGCATTAGGCAGCACGGGGCCCAAGTGCGTCTCGCGCACATCCAGTTCGATGGACGCGCCGCCGGCAAAATCGATGCGCTCGGCGCGCACGGACATCTCGCGCCACTCGCCGTCCCACTCGTACCGCAGCGGGTCTTCTGGATGTACGCGGATGCGGAATAGGTCGAGCGCGTTGCTGCCGCTCACATTGGTCAGGCCCCAGGCAATGTGATCATTGTGACCGGCCGCCGCAAAAGGCATGAGCGGCGCACAGTAACCATATAGATTGAGAGCGCCTCGTCCATTGCTAGGGGGGCAGTGCAGTCCGATCTCATACCACAGGTTGGGGATATCGATGCCTTGGTGCGGGTCGCTCGCGAAAAGCGCGCCGCCGGTTTCCGTGTGCTCCGCCGAAACCGCCCACGCATTGCTGGCGCTGCCCGACGGCAGATTCGGCGCAACCCGTGCCAGCACGCCGCTGATCGTGGCGCCAAGACCGGCGTGCGAAGCTGCCTGCGTATGCGCGGCCGGCGCCGCCACGCCTGCGAGTTCTGGCATATCCTCGGCGGCTATGGTTGTCGGGAAGCGCTCGTAGGGATACGCTACCTGCCACCATTTCATCGCTTCCGCACCCACGCGCGCTTCGAGTTTCTGGCGCGACATCTCGTCTTCAAGGTCGCGCCCGCTGAAGGTATACCCCATCAGCTTGCCGAATGCGATGCAATCGGCCGGCGCCCACGGTTCAACAGTCATGTCCTGGCCCTGGAGCCCGAGAATCCCAAACTCCACCGCCAACTGACCCGGCCGCCGGGATTCGATGTACGCGTTCACGCCCTTTGCAAAGTTGTCATAGTAAGCCTGCAGTTCAGGCTCGAGCGTCTCATAATCGTTCTGCGCAACGCGGTATAGGTCCATGGTGCGCATGATGGTGTCGAGTTCGACGGTATCGGCGGACTTCCCCGCGGCTTCGCCCAAGCGCCCCGCCGCGATTCGCCGGTAGAACTCCATCTGCCAAAACCGGTCTTGTGCCATCACGTAGCCCTGAGCGAACAGCAGGTCGTGATGGTTTTCCGCGAAAATGTGCGGAATGCCCCATTCGTCCCGGTAAATGGTCACTGGCTCTTCAAGCCCTGCAACGGCGAGTTCCCCGTCGAGTTGGGGCAAGGGTCCGCGCAAGAGCGACACATACATCCAGGCCGCGCCCAAGCAAACCAAAAGCAGCACGACGGCAAACGCAAGTGCAAGGAAGGCAGCGGCCTTGCCTATCCGGCGGGGAGGAGAAGAAACCATGCGCGTAGTATGACCTGCAGCTAGTGCTTCTGCAATGCCTGCGGCCCCGTCAACACATAAAGAGAGCAGAGTCCACTGGGCGGGTGGACTCTGCTCGCAGGGGAGTAGCCGCGCGGCCAATACCGAATGACCGGGCACTCATTCGGCCGAGGGAGCCGTTTAATGGGCCGCGCGGCTAGAGGGCCTAGCAAAAGAAGGCCATGCTATCAGGGGCATGACCGTCACCGGCGCGCTAGCCAGCCGCGCAGGCGGTCGCATGAGAATCCTTGGCGCGGGCTAGGACATAAGCACTGCGAAACAGCGGATTCACTATCTCATGCGTAGCGGACGAAGCGGCGCCGGTTGCGTCGCTCAAAACCCTCTCTTGCGCTGTCTCCGACAGTAATGAATCATTCACGGGTCTTATTCTCCACGGGTTCTTTAAGTCGTATTGGCACAAGCTAAGCAGGCGGCATGCCAATGTTGTAGGCAAAATCGACAGGGAATCTCTAAGCTATTTACGGATAAAGCCTTAGCAATCATGAAACGCCTGCAGCTTCACTCATGCGCAGAACCATTCGCCACAGCCAAGGTACCTTGGCGTAGGAAGTGATGCGCCATCCTACACAGGCGTACCTGACCAGGGAATCCCGCGGTTGTCCGCACACTGGTTTTCGTGTGATTGGGGCTTTTCTTTTTGGCAAGGGTGTGTTATGGTTCTGACGCACTTAGGAGCAACTGACCCGGCGCGGTGCGGCGCTGGTCGTTCTTAGGGCAGGAGGCAGCCGCCTCCATGTATACCGGTCGAGGGCCGTTGCGTCTGGCGTGGGCACGCCAGAAAAAGGGGAGGGGCCGCGCAGCGAGTCCGAATACTCCGGGCATAGCATTCGGT
>CAZLBS010000074.1:0-10287 GCA_964557505.1 uncultured Nitrospiraceae bacterium
GGCAAGAGCCGGTCACGCGCATGATTGAGGACCATCACAAAATAACCGCGGTCGAAACGGAGGCGAGCGATCTTCCTGAGGCATTTAGAAAGGCCGACCTGGCCGACTTGTCCATGGGCCTGATACGCTCGGGATTGCCTCGCGCGCACTATCGCGCGCTGTGCCGCGAGTTTCCGTATGCGGGTTTCCACCGGCGCATTTTCGGCTTGGCGCTCGCGAATGCGTTCCGCAATCCATTGCGCCCATTGCCCATGATGAAGTGGTGACGCGGCGCTAAGGATTCCCGAAGAAGGCTTTCCCTGCGCTGCTTGCAAACAGTTCCCTAACATTATTGTTGTGCGGGTGGACAATGCGGCCGCGATGCGATACAACAACGGCATGAACAGGGGCGCTCCCCGGCCGCACCGCTGGCAGGCAGGGAGCTACGGCGAGGGGAGTTCTTCATTATGGCCACGCGTATACACGTCATCGCGGCATATGACTGCCCCGCGGAAGACTTCAAGCAAGCTCTGGGCATGCCGGCCGATGCAGAACTGCATGAGGCCAATGGCTGGTCGTGGGTTCTATCGAGCGTATGGACGACGAAAAGCAAAGAGGTCGCATCGGCGCTGCAGTCGCTGCCTGGCCCATGCCTCTGGGCAACCACGCAAGACGACGACCGCTGGTTCCTTCGCTTGTATGCCGATGGCCAGGAACCCTTCACGATATGCCATGAATTCTCCTACATCGGGGCAGAAGCGGATGATGACGCTTTTTTTGAAGACCATGACGATTTCCTGCCAGACGATGAGGATGAACTTGGCGGCGCCCTGATTGAACTTGGGCCGCCTGCCTATCCGAAAGGACCTGCGGGCGGCGTTGCCGCGCTGCTCCAAGATGAGTGGTTCGACCCGGACGACGAGGAAGATCTTGATGATGAAGACGGCCTGGATGACGAGGAGTTTGACGGCTCGATGTCTCCGGTCGCCGAGCTTATAGAATTGTTGGAAGACTTTGGGCTCCCTGTCCCAGAGGACAAAGCAGAAGCCTTTCTAGAATTGCCGCCCGAAGAAGGCATCGATGCATTCTTTTTGTGGCAGGCAGGCGAGCTGCACGCGGCGTTGAATCGATTTGGTATTCCGCATGATGCCGATGCCCTCACGCAGATCATCACCGGCGAAGGGGTAAGCGAAGCAGAACTGGAAACTGGTCTGGGCAATCTGCCGCGCCTCCTCGAGCATTTGGGCTTCGGCGAATACTTCTCCGCGTGGCTCGCAGAGCTGGAGCACGACACAGGCGAGGAAGAAGAAGATTTCGAGGAAGGAGACCTCCATGAAGTCAGTTGGATGCATGAGCTGACCCAGGCAGAAATCGGCGAACTTCAACCCCTTGCAGGCGGACCCGTCAGCCTCGATGCCAGCGAGGCCTATCTGATTGGCTATTTAGCCTTTTTCTGCGACCCTGCCATTTTCGGGTTGTTCGTGGCGGCCCACGGTTTTCCCGAGGACGCCGAAATCGAAGGCTTGGCTAAGAGCCATCCGTTCACTGCCGGCGGGAGCACGGCCTATCTCGGCTGTCCCGGGGGCGATGCAATGACCAATCTGCGGGGCCGCAAACGAATCACCCCTTTCTTTGATGCACTGCCGGATGGAACCCAGCTTGAGTTCCGCGCTGCCGCTGACTTCAGCCCGGGCTCGGAACAGCGGTATGCGGGCGTGATGGCAAATGGCGCTTGGCATGTCGCGGAAACGTTTCCAACGATGACATCCGAAACCTTGACTGGCGCCCTGGCGCTTGCCCGGTGGGCGGAAGGAAGCGGACCGCTTACAGCCGCGAGTGACGAGGAATTGAGAGCCGTTCGCGAATCAGGCGAAATCAATAGCCAATTTGGCGAGGAGCGCCCGCAGATTGAGGGCAGCGAGATAGTGGTGGAGCAATGGCAACGCCGCTGGCTCGCGCAGACGGTATTTCGCCATCGATATGCGAACACCTGGGATATTGCTGCGAAACTGGAAAAGGAGCGCGAGGCTGCGGCTGGTGTGGAAGACTTCGCGGAGAAGTTCAATGCCTCGCTGCTTCGGTACGCGTCGGATGAGGTAGTGCTAGCAGGGGCGAGCGGAGCCATCTTCAAGGCCGATGAAGAGGCCATCTCGAAAGAGGCTCCACTCAAGGCGGTGCTCGATGCGCTTGGCCAGGAGAACGACCAATTGAAGACGCTGGGCTTCGAGTTTCTGGGCATCATCGTTCATGAACATTCCGCCTTCATCCCGCTTGTCTGTTACGCACATGCCGATGGCGCTGCGTTCTTGGTGCGCTACCTGACAGGGCCTGAAGCGATGATGGATGTCTTTACTCCGCTCGAAGGCAATGCTTCTCTAACAACCTCGTCGGCTGCATTTGCACAGGGCAGTTGCCGGCGGCTCGGCATCCTCTTCAAAAAGCAGACCGGGGCCTGCGCAGCCACTCTATGGGATTTGCATCGCGAAGGACTGGACCGCCTTTCGAGCCGGGGCGTGTTGCCCGAGCAAAGCGCGCCTACGCTCGAGGGCCTCGCAACCCGGATCGATGCCTTCATGGCCAAGCGCTTGGGGCTTGAGCCCGCTGCATAACGCAACAGACCCATTTTTTCCCTTGCGCTTTTTACTGGATTACGCTAAGCTTTTGCGTATTTTGCATGGAACGCTTTCGAGCTTTGTTTTCAGGAAACCAACCAGATGACCAGCATTGACAAGATTCGCAACATTGCGATCATTGCGCACATCGACCACGGCAAGACGACGCTGATTGACAGCATCTTCGCGGCGGCGCAGACGTTTCGCGAAAACGCGCAGGTCGACGAACGCGTGATGGACAACAACGAACTCGAGCGCGAACGTGGCATCACGATTCGCGCCAAGCATTGCTCGGTGATGTGGAAGGATTACCTGATCAATATTATCGATACGCCGGGCCACGCGGACTTCTCAGGCGAAGTGGAGCGGACGCTCGGGATGGTCGATTCGGTCTTGCTGCTCGTCGATGCCAACGAAGGGCCGATGCCCCAAACACGGTATGTGCTGCAGCGCTCGCTCCGAATGGGATTGCGCCCGATTGTCATCGTAAACAAAGTGGACCGCCCCAACGCACGGCCTGACCATGCCCTCGACTTGACCTTTGACCTGTTCGCCGAACTTGGCGCGAACGATGATCAGCTCGATTTCCCGACGCTGTACGGGTCGGGCCTGAATGGCTGGATGGTGCGCGACTTGGAGAAAGATGCGCACGAGGGCCTGGATGCGCTGTTCGAGACCATCGTGGAATCGGCGCCTGCGCCCGAGGGCGACCAGAACGCGCCCTTCCTCATGCAGATCAGCACGATCGGCTGGAACGATCACATCGGGCGCACGGGCACGGGCCGCGTGCTGCAGGGGCGGCTGCCGCGCGGCGGCGCCGTCGAGCGCATCGTGACGGAATGGCAGCACCCGGAACAGCATGACGGGCACATTCCGGCGCTAGACCGGCAGTTCGATGTCGTCGAAACGACCCGTGAAAAGGTGGGCTACCTCTGGTCGCAGAGCGGGCTTGAATTGCTCGAGGCGGAAGAAGCCGTCGCTGGCGACATTGTCACGATCGCAGGTCCGAAGGATTTGTTTATCGGCGACACCATCTCGGCTCCAGAGCAAAAGGGCGTGGCGCTTCCGCCGCTCGAAATCGAAGAGCCCACAGTGAGCATGCTCTTCATGGTGAACACAGGGCCCTTCAGCGGGAAAGAGGGGGACGCGGTCACCATTCGCCAGATTCGCGCCCGGCTCGAAAAGGAACTGCGCGTGAATGTGGCGCTGCGCATGAAAGACGCGGAGCGCGCGGACGCCATCGAAGTGAGCGGGCGCGGTGAACTGCACCTCGCGATTTTGATTGAGGAAATGCGGCGCGAAGGCATGGAGTTGTGCGTGTCCCCCCCGGAAATCATCACGCGGCGCGACGCCGAGGGGCGGCTGCTCGAACCTTTCGAGGAACTCATCATCGATACGCCGATGGACCACCAGGGCGTCGTGATGGAAAAGCTCAGCCGCCGCAAGGGCGAGATGCTGCATATGCACAACGAAGGCCATGGCATTGTGCGGCTGGAATTCAAAATCCCCACGCGCGGGCTGATTGGCTACCGCAATGAATTCTTGACCGACACCCGGGGCCTCGGCATTCTGGCCTCACGTTTCTGCGGGTTCGAGCCCTACGCGGGCGAGATCATGGCGCGCAACCGTGGCAGCCTCATCAGCATGGACACGGGCGAGGCGACGTTCTACAGCCTGCTCAACCTGCAGGAACGCGGCACGCTCTTCGTCGAGCCGGGAACGCCTGTGTATACGGGCATGGTCGTGGGGGAGAGCAGCCGCCCGGGCGATATGCCCTGCAACCCTACCAAGAAAAAGGCCCTCACCAACCATCGTGCCGCCTCGAAAGACGCGACGAAGGTGCTCGACGCGCCCCGGGAACTCACGCTCGACACCGCCCTCGAATGGATTGCGCCGGACGAACTGGTCGAGGTGACGCCCAAAAACGTCCGCGTGCGCAAGGCCATTCTCGACGAAGAAGAGCGCAAGCGCGAGCAAAAGAAGAAACTGTCCGCGGCGGTTTAGGTTTCGCGCCGAGGGCCAACGGCGCTCATCGCCGGGCAGGCTTCAGGTCATTGATCTCGGCGATGAGTTCGGGCTCGATCTTGATCTTCCGGTCATACGTGAGCAGGCCGTTCGCCTCCTGCTCGAGGTCGGTCAATTGCGTGTAGCAAAACCCGACGATCTCGTCGATGCTGTAAATCGCTTCGATCTGCCCGCGGTAGCGCGCGAGGAAGGATTCGACATCCGCCTCGGCCCCGCCATACGACCATACCTTGCCCTCGACGCCTTCCACTTCTTCCATTAAATTCGCAAGGCCGATGCCGCCAAACTCGCTCAGCACGATTGGCTGACCGTTATAGCTCTTGCCTTCGACGAAAAACATGAAGAGGCCATTCTGGGTGCGGCTGTAGTTGGATTCCTGAAGGCCCCGGAAGCGCGCAATCAACTCCTCGCCGGTTGCGGCGTAATCGTGGTAGTCGGCGACATCGGTAAGCACATGGTCCCAGCCGCTGTTGTCGCAGATGGGCCGGTAGGGATCGAAATACTTGGTGACTTGATAAACCCGTTCGACAAACCGCTGTACCGGCGGGTCAACGTGTGCATCTTCAATGCCCCACGTTTCATTGAAGGGCGTCCAGATGACGATGCAGGGACGGTTGTAATCGCGGCGGACGGCAGCGCTCCACTCCCGGATGAAGGGCTCCGCAAAGCGCTGTTCGAAGCGGCCGTGCTGCGCGGCCATTTCACCCCAGACCAGGAGACCCATGTGATCCGCCCAGTAGAGCCAGCGCGGGTCTTCGACCTTTTGATGCTTGCGGCAGCCATTGAAGCCGAAGGCTTTGGTCATCTCGATGTCGAACTTCATGGCTTCGTCGCTCGGCGGGGTCATGATGCTTTCAGGCCAATAGCCCTGGTCCAACACTAATTTCTGATAGTACGGTTCGTTGTTGAGATAAAGCTGCCCATTGGCCGCCTCGATCTTTCGCATGCCGAAATACGATTGCACCACATCGAGCCGCCCGGCGCCGTTTTCGGCACGCAGTTCAAGTTCGAGGTCATAGAGGTTTGGCTTCTCGGGGGACCAAAGGGCAATGTCGCTGCTGAGCTGCACTGTCGCCCGGTCGACGTTAGGCTCGACGCGGCGGCGAAACGACTCGCCAGTAGCGCGGTTCGTCGCGCGCAGCAGCAATTGCCAATCCTGTTCGTTGCCGTCGACATCCACCTCGACATCGATGGCATGCGCGTCGATCTTTGGCGTGATGCGGAAGTCTCGGATGTACGTATCGCCGACGGCCTCGAGCCAGACGGGCTGCCAGATGCCGGAGGTGCGCGTGTACCAAACGCCGGCGGGCTCCTTCATCCAATACTGTTTGCCCCTGGGCTGCCCGCGGTCTTCCGAATCGAACACGCGCACAACGAGCACGTTGCCTTCTGGCTTGGCATTGCCGGTGATATCGAACGAGAACGGTACGTGACCGCCAGTGTGGGAACCGATTTCCCGGCCATTGAGCCATACGCGCGTCTCATAGTCGACCGCATTGAAATGCAAGATGATCCGCTTGCCGTTCATCTCTTCCGGCACGTCGAACATTCGCTTATACCAGATGACATGGTGAATGTCGTTTGTGCCGATTCCGCTTAGGGGCGCTTGGTAGGCAAACGGAACCGTGATCGAATCGGGCAGGCTGGTCTCCCCGCTTTGCCAATTTTCTTTTAGGCCGGCGTCCCCATCGTCGAAAGCGAATTGCCAGGCGCCGTTGAGCGTGGTCCAGTGTTCACGCACGCGATCGGGCCGTGGGTGTTCCGCACGCGGAACATCACCGGCGAAGGCGCTGCCCATAGTAAGCAAAGCAAGAACCGTAGAAATGACAAGCCGAGGCATCATGCCCGGACCTCCCTTTCGTTGCCCCACCAAAATCGCGCCCAGCCGGCGCCAGGCGCTTCAGGACCTGCTACTTCTTGGCCTCGAGCGCGTCTCGCCGCTCCTTCAGTTCCCGCCAGTCCGAGAGGATGATGCCCTCCTCGCCGAGCACCTTCCTGACCTCGGGGTCGATCAACACCTCGACATCGCTCCAGCGGTTGGGCCCGCTGCTCGAGATATCCGCGAAGACCTCCGACGGGTCGGTGCAATGTACGATGAACTGCGTGACGCCGGGCTTGAGATTGCGCAGGCGTTCGATGAGCAGCGCCTTTTTCTCTTCGGCATCGCGTATATCGGTCATGTCGGTGTAGAGATCGTCGAGCACGGGCAGGCCAGAATCCCACACGGCCTTTGCCAGCATGCGGATGTCCGCGATGCGTTCCCCATAGTCCGGGTCATCGGCGTTTTGTTCCAAGAGGGCCGTCATGTGTCCGCCCACGATCATGACGGGAATCTTCTCTTCGATCCCTACTTGCACGTAGGCCAACGCGAACTCTTCCGTCGCGAAACAGGCGCCCATGTGCGTGTCGAGATGGGTGATTTCCATGCCCATGCCGCGGGCCTTGGCGAGTTGGCGGCGGATCTCGTTGCGCACCTCGTCAGCCGAGGCATTCGCCGCTACCTGGGCGACCGAGTGGGGGAGAAAGCCATGCTCGTCATAGAGTCCAGGGGCCTCCTCTTGAGATTGCAGCGGCCGCCAACGGTAGTGTTTCCACTCCGAGGTCAAGGTGATGTGCAGACCGTTGCAGAATTCCGGATTCATTTTCAGCCAGTCGTTCCAGTGGGGAACCCAGGAGCAAGGAATCATGGTGCTGGCACTGGTGAGCACGCCTTCTTCGTAGGCCTGGATGGCGCCGAGGTTGGCGTCGCGGTGCATGCCCTGGTCGTCGCTGTGGAAAATGACGACCTTGCTGCCCTCGGGCCAGCCCAGCTGCTCCGCAAAGGTCGGGCCTTCCCACTCCGCCGCCTGAGCCGCCGCAATCACTGCGACCATGCCGAGAACGAATGTAATGCGATGCATCGTGGATTCAACTCCAGGGCTACGCGGGCAACACGATCGTGCCGCCCAATTCTTGCCGCCGTTGCTTCAGTTCTTTCCAAGACGTGAGGATCACGCCCTCTTCCTTAATGACGTCCATCAGCTTCGGGTCGACCAGGGTGTAATAGTCGCCCCAGAGCAACTCGCGGTTGTTGGTGATCTGTTTGGCCTCTTCGGTCGGCATCGTGGGGTGCACGTTGAACCAAGTGATGCCCGGCTTAAGTTCGCGCACGACTTGCGAAAACTCCTCGAGCTTGTCCGTCGTTTTCCAGCCGTAGCTTCGCGTGTCGATATCGTCGAGCACAGGCAGCCCGCTGTTCCAAATCTCCGGAACCATCGGCTTGAGCAAGCCCGCCGCCAATGGGTTTTCTTTCCTGGCCTGCGTCAGGTGACCGCCTGCGATCAGCATGGGGATCTGCGTCTCGATTGCCACCTTCATGAATCTTCTGAAGTAGGCAGGGGTCCGGAAGAGCGTGCCCATATGTGAATCGATGTGCGTGACCTCGACGCCCATGCGCTGGGCAAGCTCGATCTGGGCGCGCATTTCCTGCTCGACTTCATCGGCCGAAGCGCTTGCCACGACTTCTCCGACACTATCGGGCAAAAAGCCATTGGCATCGAGCAGGCCGGGTACGGTATCCCGCCCAAGCACAGGGCCCCAGCGGTAGTCGTCCCACTCCGACGTGAAGGTGAGGTGCACGCCCGCGCAAAAGTCCGGATGCTCCCGCAGCCAAGCGAGGTAGCCGGGCACCCACGAGCACGTCATCATGATGCTGGCGGACGTGACGGCGCCCGCGTCGGTCGTCTCGATGATGGCATCGTTCGCGGCCTTGCACATCCCGGCATCATCGGCATGAATCATCAGGACGCGCGCGCCCTTTGGATAGCCCAGCAGCTCTGCGAAGGTTTGCTCTTCGCCGGCCCCGGGCTCTTCCGCAGCGGCAGGGCTGGCAAACGCAACAGCGGCTGCTGCCGCGGCTCCAGTGAGGAACTCTTTGCGGCTCATCGTATTCACTTGTGCTCTCCTGGGTCTCGTTCGGCCTCGCACTAGATGTCTTCCGGCACTGCGACCACCTCGCGGCTCTTGATGTTTCCACGCAGTTCTTCGGGCATCCACCAAGTGTCCTTGTATGCGCGCTCGCTGAAGAGCTGCTCGGCCTGATCGTCGTAATGCGGGGATTCGGGCCGGTCGCTCTGCCCGACAGGCGGCTGCGTCCAGCTTTCAATAGGCTTCGAAAAATGCACGATTTGCGTAGAGGTCTGCCCGCCGCGGCCCCAATGCGTGAAGTCCTCACGCGGCAAGCGCTCATAGCTCACGCTGCGAACCGTGCGCGTGCCGTACTCGCCGCCGCCGCCGCTCGGCCACGATTCGTCATCGCGGCCCACGCGGAACTTGTCGCCGTAAACGCCGTCGAGGCCGAATTCTTCGAGCTGCTTCTCCATGCCAGCGGCGAGGGCCGCGAGCAGCGCCTGCTGTTGCTCGGGCGTCAACTCCGGCTCGGTGAATTCCACATCGCTCTGGACGATGCGGTAGTGCTGGTCGATGGCTTCTTCCAACGACTCGGTCATCTCATCTTCAAGCTGCGTGTCGACGGCCCAGCGCCAGTAGTAATACATCAGCGCGCCAATGGAATCACGCGTAAGCAATTGATCCCATGCCTGCAAGCCCGCATAGCCCTGCTGATAGGCCTCGTTGCCATCGAATGCATCGCCAAACGCTTCATGCGCCTCGGCCAACTCGTATATCCAGCGCTCGGTCCCGAAGGGATAGACATCCAGCCCATAGGCCTTGGCTTCTTCGACCGTGACGCTGTCGTCGCCGTGCAAGAGCGCAACCGCCTGCGCCCCGCGATTGTTCGTCCAACCGCCAAGCGCGCCATGACCAAGGTCGGAAAAGATGTAGCCAGGATACTTGTCCGGCTGAAGCGGGCTGTCCACCATCATGGCGTCGGGCGGAATGTTGCAATTTTGCATGTAGCCAATCTCGGGATTCAGAAGATGCACGAGATCGCGCTGCTCGTGGATGCCTTGCCAGCGGGTCGCGCTGGTATTGCCCGGAACCGGCCGCGACCAGTCGAACCCTTCTGGACGAACGGGCACCCGCCCCGTCCGGTGATAATAGATGTTGCCAGCGGTGTCCGCCGCCATAACATTCTGCGGAAACATCTGGTTGCCGTTAAGCGCCTCGACAAGCCCTGTGTAGTCCTTCGCGAAGTTGAGCGTATGCCAAGCCTCGAGCCCCTTGACGCTGTCCATGTAGGCCGTCGCATGAGCGTACGCTTTGCCATCTTCGACAGCGACAACCGGGCCATGCACGGAACTCAAGATGGTCAGCTCGTATGGCTCGCGCTCGCGCACCTGAATCGTTTCCTGCTGCACATCGAACGTTCTCCACTCGCCATCATAGAGGTACTTCATGGGGTCCTCAGCGTGAAGCGTCAATTCATAAATGTCCGCCGTGTCGGGACCGCCCGTCGTCATGGCCCAGCCGACATCTGCATTGTGACCGAGACCGATATACGGGTTTCCCGCCAGCGTGAAGCCGCTGCCATGCAGGCCGCCGGCATGAATGCGAAACTCCCAGAAACGCGACATGCCGAACCATGCCAGGTGCGGGTCGATGTAGAGAATGGCGTTGCCGCTCGCCGAACGCGCTGGCGCCACCGCAAACTGGTTCGAACTGCGGTGCGTCTGGTCGAAGCCCGGCTCGATGCCGGCGCGGCGCAAATCGCCGAAGCCATCGTCAATCGACC
>CAZLBS010000075.1:0-1098 GCA_964557505.1 uncultured Nitrospiraceae bacterium
AGCAGCGGCCTTCTAAGCCGTTGGTCGCGCGTTCGAATCGCGCCTGGCGCGCCATTCGAATTGGCGGCAAGGAAGACCCATATGCAGCAGTATCACCGCTTCTATACGGACTACCGGTTTGCGGCGGGCGATGTCGTCCGGCACCGCCGCTACAACTACCGCGGCGTCATCGTCTCGATGGACCCGCAGTGCACCGCGCCCGACGAATGGTATCTGCGAAACCGCACGCAACCCCGGCGCGCCCAGCCCTGGTATCACGTGCTCGTCCATAAAGGGCAGGAAACATACGTCGCCGAAGAGAATCTGATGCTGGACACAAGCGGCGATGCCGTGTTGCACCCTGCCGTGCCGCGCATCTTCGCCACCTTTCAGGATGGATGCTATTACCGCGCAAGCCTTAATTAGGCGGCTGCGACCTTCCTGACGGCTACTCCCGGTAGAAAATCGCCCGCCCGCGGGATTCAAGATTGCCTTGCGCCGTCTCATTCGTGTATGTCGCAACGATGAGATCGCCTGCAAAACGCAAATTCCACGTATAGGGCCCGGTGATCCCAGGACCATTCCAGGACCAACTGCCGAAGCCGGTTCCCGCGCCGCGCGATACGGCGCCCGTCACGATGAATTGACGCTCGCCTGTCTCGTTGTCGAGTTCGAGCGTCCCGGTTCCATCGAGAATATTGAAGTCGCCGTCAGGCGCGTCGCTCGTAATGGCGACCACGGCGCGCTGCGTAAGCTCGGGCCGGGTCTCTCCGATGTTGTCGACATACGCCGCCACCCACGTGCCCACTAATGAGGCGGGGACGCTCTCTGAAAACCACGTCACCGCCCCCGTACTGACCGGGTCGGTTGTTCCCCGGCGGCGGTACGTGCCCGTCAGCACGCTGCCCGCCAATTGCAGATCCATGTCGAAGAAGAGGGAGCCGGCGCCAAAGGTGAACTGCACGCGCGACCCGCTGAAGTTGGACGCCCCGAGGCTGAAGACCGTCGACACCGGATCGGTTAAGGCTTGCCGCAAGACGCTGACCGTGCCGCCGAGCCGGTTGTTGCCAAGATTCTCAAGGCTTGCCTGACCCAGATATTCTTCGCCGTCGAACGTTC
>CAZLBS010000075.1:1108-10255 GCA_964557505.1 uncultured Nitrospiraceae bacterium
GTGGGCCTGCAGGCACAAGCTCCGCAACGCCGGATCGGTGAACGCCGCCACCCACCGGCCATTGATCGCGCCGGGCGGCTGAGACGGGGGGACGCGATACCACGTTACCGCGCCAAGGTTGGCCAAGGTATTTCCCGGCACGATGAATCCGCCGTAACTGGTGACGGCGCGGTCGCCGCTGATGAACCCGCCGAAGTCGAATTCAAGCCCGGCGATCTGCCCTAAGGTCAGGCCGATGGTATTTCTGTCCGCACCGCCGCCGATGATCTCGAAAGATTCCTCGAGCAGCGGACCGTCGAGCGGGAAGCCGAAAAACGTGCCGGGGCCGCTGACCGCAGCGCCATCGGATGCCACGGTAATGACGGCGGCGCGATCCGCGTTGCCCAGCGTTCCATCGGCAAAGACATCGCTCAAGCCCGCGGCAAACGAGCCCGTGAGCGCGCCGTTTTCGGCAGCCTCCCACGTGGCGTGGCCCGCCCGGGCAAGCGCACTATCCTCATCGAGTTCGGTAAAGAATCCCACGAGGCGGCTTCCCGCCCGCCGCAGCCGCCATTCCGGATTAAAGGTGAAGAGGCTGGCCGGGTTTGCCTCGAACGTCAACACGGCATCATCGGCTTCATCCGTTACCGAGCCTGTAATGTCGAGTTCGACTTGGGTGGCTTCGGTCGCATTGGACCCCGTGCGAAACAGCCGGAACATAAAGCCCGTACCCGCAATGTCTCCGCCGCTCTGCTCGAGGTCCATCTCGACCGCATAGACCGCCAGCGACGGAACCGCTGTTGAAGCGAAGTCGTCGACATAACTCGCGATCCAGGTTCCATCAAACGGACCGTCCGTGCCGCCGTCGCCATCGCCATCGCCGTCCCCGCCGCCATCGCCATCGCCGTCGCCGCCGTCAAGTCCGCCGCCGCCGTCTTCGCCGCCGCTCGATTCGCCGCTGTCAGCGTTCAGGGTGAAGACCGCTTCTCCGTCGCAGGCAGACAAGACGCCCGCGCAAATGGCCATGAGAGTGGCGGCAAGGCCATACCGGCATGCCCGTGTAAGCATGGTTTTCTCCAATAAGTTCCAGACGCTCCCCCCGGCAATGCCAATACTATAGGGCTGCGCAGGGCTGCAATCAATGTAACGCTGCGACGCGTGTCCATTACGGGCGCCGCTCGGATGCAAGCGGAGCCGCGAGCCGTTTCCGAAGCTCGGGCAACAAGCGCGCGAGCATCTCCGCGGGAGGCGCTGTGCCATCGATGACATATGTGGCATGACGGCGCAGGGGAATGAGATGCTGCTTCGCCATGGGCATGACATGCTCTTCAAAGCGGCGGCGGATGTCTTCCGGGGCGCGGCCGCGCGCTTCCGCGTCGCGCTTCAACCGCCGCGCGAGGCATACGTCCGGCGGCGCATCCACGTAGATGCTTGCGTTCAAGAGGCGGCGCAAGCGCGCATGGTGCAACACGAAAAGCCCTTCGACGGCCACGACATCTGGCGCAGGGGTTTGCAGCAGACAGCCCGGGCGCGTCCGGCAGTGCGTTTCGTAGTCGTATTCGGGGAGCGCAACAGCCAAGCCCGAGGCCAAATGCCCGAGGTACTCCCCGGCCAGGGCCCAGTCCAACGCATCGGGGTGGTCGTAGTTGCGCGCCGCGCGTTCGCCCTCCGTCAAGGGCGTTCCGTCCTGGTAGAAAACATCAAGTGGAATGAGCATCGCGCACAACTCGCGCGCAAGCAATTCCGCAAGCGAACTCTTCCCAGAGCAGGACGGGCCGGCAATTCCAATGAAGCATGGGCCAGATGCCCGGCACGCTTCTGTCTCACGCATCGCTAAAGCTGCGGACGGCTTCTTCGCGGCCGCTGAGCACGTCGAACACGCGCTGCATCCGCACCAACTCGAACAAGACGCGAACGGGTTCCGACAGGCCGCAAAGCTTCAATTCGCCCCCGTTGCGTTTCACGGTGCGCAAGCACGACAAAATGACCCCAAGCCCCGAACTGTCCACAAACTCCACTTCGTGCAGATCGAAGAGGACATGCCGCGCCGCTTCGATCTGCGGCAGAACAGCCTGTTTAAACGCTTGCGAATTGCTGGCATCGAGATGTTCGCCCGGCACCTCGACCACCAAGACCCCGGCTTCCTGATGCGTTGCTACTTCCATGTCGTGACCTCGCCGTCCTGGCGTGGCGTGCGGTACTTCGTAAGCCGCACGCGCTGGCGCCCCCCCTGTTCGGCATACGAGACGTCATCGAGCAGCCGCCGCATGATGTAAAGGCCAAAACCGCTCTCTTGACTGCCGTCCACTGCCGGTACAGAGACGGGCGCCCCGCCGAAACGCTTGCCATCGTGATACAAATCTATCGTCACCCGGTCGGCGTCCGCTTCCAATTCGACGCGGATCAAGTCCCGCTCGGGATCGAGTTCAGCATGCTCGATGACATTGGCGACGGCCTCGTTCGCGGCGAGTTCCAACTCCTGCATCAGTTCGCGGGCTGGGGCGGGCGCCATCCTCGCCGTGCAGAATTCGCGCACGGTTTGGCGCACACGGGCCAACTCGTCCATATAGGGCGCGACATCCAGACGCATGACCGTGCGGTTGACGGCATCCTCTGGGCCGCGGATGCGGAGCGCGATGCACGTGAAGTCGTCGGTCAGCGCGCTGCCCAGGGTGAAACGCTGCACGTCGCCGCGCACTTTATGCACCAAGTCTTCGCTCGTAATGCCATTGGTGGCTGCGAGCAAACGGGTGAGCCGCTCTTCGCCGTAGTAGCCGCCGCCCGGGGCCTGGGCCTCCGTCACCCCGTCGCTGTAGAAGAACAGCAAATCGCCCGGGGCAATGGGAACCTCCTTCTCCCGGTACTCTTCACTTGCCAGAAATCCGAGCGGCACATTGTCGCCTGCCAGCAAGGAGCACTCATGATCCTCGGCCCGGAGGTGAACGGTCTTGGTATGGCCGCAATCAACGAACGTGACGACGTTGCGTTCCAGGTCGATGCGCGCATAACACAAGGTGATGAAGCTCTCGAGCCCCATCAAGCGGCTTGAGATGCCCTCGTGCACGGCCCGCACCACATGCCGGGGCGCGGGCGGACCGCCATCCGGCTGCTCGGTCAAGAGCTGTTTGAACGCGCGCAGGAAGTAGTTCTTCGCCGCCGCGCCGAGCAAGGCCGCCGGGATGCCCTTCCCCATCACGTCTCCGAGCAACACGTCGATGCACGTGCTCGAATGCCGGTAGAAATCATAGAAGTCGCCATCGATTCGTTGGGAGGGCAAGGTAAACACGCCGATGTCCGCGCCCGGCACGTCGCTCGGCGGCTCGCCCATCAGCAACATCTTCTGGATGCGGAAGCCGATCTCGGCCTCGTGTTCGCGGGCCAACAGCAGCGCGCGTTCGGCATTGCGCCGCTCCCGTTGCGCTTCATTGGCCGCGATGAATGAGCCCAGAGTCTGCGACATCAACTCGATGATCTCGCGCTCATGCCCGTGAAAGGGCTCTTCCCGGGCCGCTTCGCTCATAAACGCGAGCATGCCGTAGGGCTGGTCGTTTACATGGATGGGCGTCGCGATAAGGGTGTCGGCATGAAAGCGCCGCCGGGCTGGATGGTCCCGCATCGCCAGCGATTGTGCGAAGCCCCGGTGGGCGATGGTCGCCCCGTTTTGCAGCATGCCATCCGCGAAGACCTCTTGCAGGCTGAAACTCGTTCCCGCCGAGATGCCGGGCCGCGTCGTGCGCACGTGTTCGGCGATGCACGCGCCGTCGCTCAGCCGCAGAATCATCCCCGTTTCGCATTCAAAGATCCGGCAGCCCGCCGCAAGATACTCCATAAAGCGCTCGCCCGCGTCTTCGAAATGCCGCGAGGTTACCCGGTGCAGGGTCTTCAGGTTTTCGCTGAAGCGGCCGAGTTGCTGCGACATGTAGAGCACTTCGGTTTCGCTTTGCTTCCGATCGGTGATGTCTTGCAAAAAGCCGCGCACCGCGATGCACTTGCCCGCGTTGTCGTGCACCCCTTGCCCATGCCCGTAGAGGTGCACGGAGGCGCCGTCTGGGCGCGTGGCCTGCAGTTCCACCTCCACGGGCTGCATGCCTTCCATGGCCGCCGCGAGCGCATCGAGCCATTGCTTGCCGTCCCCCTCGTGCAGCAGATCGGCAAAGGCGGGTGCGTTCGATGGCATGTACGCGATGGGGTGACCGAAGAGGGCGCACACTTCGTCCGACCACCACATGTGCCCGCTCTCGGCATCCAGCCGCCAATTGCCCAGGCGCGCCATTTCCTGCGCCTCGGCCAACATGGCCCGGGATTCCTGCAGCGAGCGCTCGTAGGCTTTGCGTTCGGTAATGTCCGTGGCCGAGCCCGCCATACGAACCGGCTCGCCGGCTTCGTTCCAGAGGGCCTGGCCCCGCACGCGAAACCAGCGGTACTCACGGGTCTTGGTGCGCAAGCGGTACTCGACATCGAAGGGCTCCCCCTGCGCAAAGTGCAAATCGACCGCGGCCAGCACGCGGTCGCGATCGTCTGGGTGCAGGGCGTCAAGGAAGACCGGGTAAGCCGCCTCGATTTCGTCTTCTTCATAGCCCAGCAGCGCCTTGAAGCGTGGCGACCAATAGACCGCTCCTGTCTGAATTTGCCAGTCCCATAAGCCGTCATTACTCCCGGAGACCGCGAGGTGATACCGCTCTTCGCTTTCGCGCAGCGCCTGCTCCGCGAGCTTCCGCTCGGTGATATCCAAGCCTGCCCCGCGATACCCCTTCACGTCGCCATCTTCGTCGCGAATGGGCTCCGCGCTAATCAGTTGCCAGACCACCTTTGCATTTGCGGCGACCGAGGCGAATTCAACATTGCGGAACGGCTCAGCGCTTGCCATGCGCTGCGCGAGAAATGCCTCCATCCGTTCACGCTCTTCCGCCGGCATGAAGTCGAAGGGCCGGAGCCCCAGCATCTCCTGAGGAGGAAGCCCGAGCATGGTCTGAATCGGCTCCGTGATGAAGGTATAGCGCCACTCGCAATCGGCCTCCCAAATGTACTCGCCTGCGACCGCCGCGATATCGCGAAAGCGGCGCTCGCTGGCCTGCAGCGCTTCTTCCGCGGCCTTGCGCTCCGTCAGGTCATGCCAAACCGCGAGGACGGCCCGGTCGACCCCGAGCGTAATGGGCGACAACTGAACCTCTACCGGAAAGCAGGTGCCATCGAAACGGCGATGCACCCACTCATACTGCAAGTAGCCCTTTTCAATCGCCTCGCGCACCAACGCCGCATGCGCCTCGTCAGACCGGCGCCCATCGGGCTGAAACGCGGGAGACAACGCCGCTACCCCGGTCATCAGGATCGCGGACTTCTCGGTGGTTCGCAGCAAGCGCACGGTGGCATCGTTGCACTCGATGATGCCCTGTTCATTAAAAATGAGATGCGCGTCGGTGGATTGTTCGAACAGCACCCGAAACCGATCTTCCGAGCGCTTGCGCGCCGTGATATCGCTTTGGATCGCAATGAACTGGTCAATCTCGCCATTGGCCCCGAAGGAGGGCGAAATCGAAAGCTGGTTCCAGTAGGGGCGCCCCTCTTTCGTGAAATTGAGAATCTCGCCGGTGAACCCTTGCCGGGCATCCAAATGCCGGCGGATCGTCTTCACCGTCTCAGGGTCCGTCCCCTCGCCTTGGAGCACTTGCCCAGGATTCTTGCCGCGGACTTCCTCCAGCGTGTAGCCCGTAATGCGGGTAAAGCACTCGTTGACCCATTCGATGCGCGCCCGCCCGTCGGTGATCACCACCGCATTGTCGGTCTGACTCGCGACCAGCGAAAGCTTTTTAAGTTCGGCTTCAGCCTGTTTGCGCTCCGTTATGTCGCGAAGCACAACCGTATAAAATTGATGCGGGCCGCGTTCGAAACGCCCGAAGGACATTTCAACATCGATCGCATGGCCCTCGCGATGCCTTCCTTGCGCCTGAATGCGATGCCCTGTTCCTCCCGGGCCTACCGCCGAGACGACTTGCCCCACCCCGCCATCTTGAAGGGCAGGCTCCAATTCGGGCAGCAACAGGCTCAAGGGCTGCCCGGCGGCTTGTCCCGCTGAATACCCGAACATGGACAAGACCCGTTCGTTGGCAAATACGATTGCCCCCTTGGCGTCGAGCGTCAGGATGACATCGACGGCAGTCTCGGTGATCGCGCGGTAGCGCTCCCGGCTTTCCTGCAGCGCGTGCTTCATGCGGTTGCGGTCCCGCATGAGCTTGTTGCCGAATTCACAGGCCGCAACTTGCGCCACCGTGATGTACGCCAATGTCTCAAGGTTGTCCCGAGGGGTTTCGTTCATGACATAGAGCGCCGTGCCCGCACCGGCCGTGAGCCATGCCACCATGACGCGGTAGTACCAGACATGGTAATTCATCCCGACGATAAGCACGGGGATGATCGACAGCATCATGACTTGGTCGTTCATGCCCAGAAACATGTAGGCAAAAAAGAGCAGCGCCGTCGCGCCGAAGAAGCCAGCAAGAATGCTCGGGCGAAGGCGTGGCTGGATTTGTTCCCTCGGCTCAGTATCTAGCGGCATTTTCACAAAAACGCTCCTCGATTCTGGCGATCGAGCGGCGAATGGACCCGTTGCTTTCGTACGTTTCGACTATAACACGACTTGTACCGGTGGTTCGGGTTGACGGACAATGCAGCGGTGCGCATACGCCTTGTGGACGTAGACACGGGGCCGAACACGTTTCTGATGCGGACGCGGTATGATGCCAATCACGCCTCGAGTACGGACCTTTTCCATAACGCTATTCGAGGCATTCGCTATGACGGGCAGCCCTTGATTGTTGCTGGCTAAGACACGATGAGCCCACACGACAGCCGACAGCCTCAAACGGAATCACGCTTGGCGGGAGTATATGAAGTGCTCGCCATGGCGGCGCCGATCATCCTGGGTTCGTTCGCGTGGGTCGCCATGCAATTCGTCGACACCATGATGGTCGGCTGGCTGGGGAAAGAGCCGCTGGCGGCTGTCGGCTCGGCCAACATCTGGTCATATACCTTATGCACGTTCTTTCTGGGACTGTGCGGATGCGTCAGCACGTTCGTTGCTCAAAGCATCGGCCGGGGCAAAAAGGAAGAGGCCGGCCGCTACACGTGGCAAGGGCTGTACGCCGGCTGCGGCAACATCGTGCTTGCCATCGCCCTGCTCCCGCTGACGCACCCCCTGTTTAATGCGATGGGCCATCCGCCCGGCGTCACCGCGCTCGAAATCGAGTACTTCACGATTCGGCTTTTGGGATTCGGATTCATCGCCTGGCACATGGCCCTCGCAAGTTTCTTCGTGTCCATTCACCGCCCGATGATTCCGACCATCGTGGCCATCATTGCCAACATCATTAATGCCCTGCTGAACTATGCCCTCATCTTTGGGGAATGGGGCTTTCCCCGCCTCGAGATCGCCGGGGCCGCCTACGGCACGGTATTCGGCCTCTTCTTTCAGGCCGCGGTCCTCTTCGCGCTCTTTCTCCACCCGGCACTCGCCGCGGAATTCGGGACGCGTTCCGGATGGCGCCTGCACGCCCGCAAGCTCCGCGAACTCGTGCGGATTGGCTGGCCATCCGGACTCAACATGCTGCTCGAGATAACGACCTGGGCGGTTTTCATCAGCTTCATCATAGGCAAATTCGGCGCGGATGCGCTTGCGGCCCAGAACGCCGTCCTCAGCGTGATGCACATTTCCTTCATGCCGGCGGTCGCATTGAACCAGGCCATCACGCCTATCGTCGGAAAGTATCTCGGCGCCAAGGACATCGCACGCGCCAAGCAGCGCGCCTACACGGCGACCGGCATGGGCGCGGCCTATATGGCTGTAGGCGGCATCTTCTTCGCGTTCACCGGCGAGTGGGTGTTGCGCACCTTCTTCGACGCCAGCGGCGAGGTGGCATCTATCGGCCGCGTGTTCTTCTATTGGGCCGCCGTATTCCAAGGATTCGACGCAGTCACCATCGTGATGTCGGGCGCGCTTCGCGGGGCTGGCGATACCCGCTTCATGGCGATGGTCATGCTCGTGGGCTCGTACTGCCTGTTTCTTCCACTCGCCTTGCTGCTCGCGTTTCCATTGGGCCTAGGCCCCATTGGCGCTTGGGGCGGCGCCACCGTCTACATCATCCTGCTTGCTGGCGTCATGCTCTGGCGCTTTGGCGCGGAGCGCTGGCGCAACATCCAAATCTTCAGTGACGATGAGCCGCAAACCGCCCCCGCTGCACCGGGGCCGGCGCCCCGCGAGCAAGCAACCATGACGGAGACTGAGCCTGCCCCGCTCCCGAAGTGATGGGCATTGCCGTCGAGGCACGCCCGTATTGTCTTGCGCCTGAATGTCAAGTAGACTTGACCGCATGCAGCGAGATTGGCAACTCAGAAACCGGGTGCGCAAGGTGCGTCAACGCGAAAAAATGCGCCAGGCGGACCTGGCCAAGCAAGTGGGGATCACGCGCCAATCGATCATCATGATCGAGAAAGGACGTCTGAATCCTTCCGTTGCCGTGTCCTTGCGCATTGCACGCGTCCTGCGCGAACCGGTGGACTATATCTTTTACTTGAGCGATCGCGATGCCGAACCAGATGGGGCCGTCGACGGCGAGAGCGAAGGGGCGGCGACGCAACACGCCCCGAAGCGCGGGCGGCCCCTGCAAGGGGCGGCTGTAGACGAAATGGCTGCATCCACAGACGCGCAGGAACATGATCATCCCGAAGAGCAGACGCCTGCGCAGGCAGCCACCGCGGCGACGGCTGCCAAGTCTCCAGACGCATCCGCGGATCTCGAGGCTCCGGATGCTGCCCCCGTCGAAAAGGAGGGCGCGGCAGAGCAACCCGCGCCCGGCACAGAGTCTTCCTCAGATCCTCAAGACGACGGCGGCAAAGGCGCAGCGCAACAGGACCTGTTTCCATTTTAGCGCCGGGCGCTTCCTCTCAGCGCGGCGACTTGATGATCTTCGGTGATGACGTCGAACGCCAATTCAAAGCGCCGCCGCTCGCCCGGCTCGAGTTGCTGAAGCACGCCGGCCTGCTCATCGGCGGCGCGTCCGGCGACCGAGCAGGTGGCCGGCTCGAGCCCCATCACATAGTCTTGCGCGCCCATTTGCTTCCACTGCGCGAAACAAGGCAACGCCGATTTGTCGAAGGAAACAGCGACGCCAAAGG
>CAZLBS010000076.1:0-9022 GCA_964557505.1 uncultured Nitrospiraceae bacterium
ACACAAGGGGGCTCTCAATATAAATTGCAAGCACCCTGTTTAGGACGGGAGTGGGCCGTATAGGGTATTTTTTTGACAACGGCGGCGTTCGGATTCATTACACGGTGGAGGGGGAAGGCCCCCCCTTAGTCTTGCTGCACGGTCTTGGGTCTACAGGCCATGCGGCCTGGCGCATACCCGGGCTCGCGGATGCGTTTGCCCCGCACTTCACCGTGGTCCTGCCAGACTTGCGGGGACATGGCCGCAGCGAGGCCTTTACCGACGAGGAATTGTACGGCGCCGATATGGCCGCGGATGTTATCGCGCTGATGGACCACCTTGGCCTCGAGCGTGTTCAACTCGCAGGCTATTCCATGGGCGGCCTTTTAGCGCAGCACCTGTTGGTCGCCTATCCCGAGCGGTTTACAAGTGTGGCGATCTGCGGGATCGGCTTTGAAAGCGGCGAGTCTGGGCTGTTCGAGGACTTCGAGGCACTGGCGGACGAGGTTGCTGCCGGCAATAACTATGCGCTGATGGAACGCATTGGGGTCGTGGAGCCGGATGGCGCCTTCGACCCGGTCGACCGTGTGGTGGTGAATGCTGCATCCGCCTTGCTGAATTGGCCCAGCGTGTCGGCAGCGGTGATTCGTGGTTTTGATGAGTTGACGGCGACTTCCGCTCAATTGAAGATGAATCAAACCCCAGTGCTCGTGGCGACGGGGACGGAGGACCCGTTCTATGCCAGTGCGCGCGAGTTGGCGGCGATGCTCCCGGAAAGCGGCTTTGTCCCGATTGAAGGCGGCGACCATGCTTCGACGCCCAATATGCCCCTTTTCCGCGAAGTCCTGCTGAGGTTCTTCCTGGCGACGCAGCCCGGCCCGTAAGCTGGAGATTTGCGTGCTCTTGGCGGCGGTCCTATACTATTGAATCCGGCGGGCCTTGTCCTCCGGAGCCGCAGTGAAATCGCAGCGTTTGGTGCCGATTTTCCCGGAGGGCGCATGGAGCCGAACACGCCGATCCCCGAGGCGCTGTCATTCGACGACGTATTGCTGAAGCCTGCCCGCAGCAATGTGCTGCCGCGTGAAGCGGACCTTTCGACACGCCTGACACGCCGCATTCCGCTGAATGTGCCTTTGTTGAGCGCCGCGATGGACACCGTGACAGAAGGCACGCTGGCCATTGCGATTGCGCAGCAGGGAGGCATCGGCGTCATTCACAAGAATCTGCCGCCAGAGCAGCAGGCGGCTGAAGTCGACCGGGTCAAGCGCTCGCAATCGGGGATGATCACGAATCCCTTTACGCTTTCGGCGGACCATAGCGTGCAAGATGCCGAAGACCTCATGGCGCGCTACAAGATTTCCGGCGTGCCCATTACGGATGACGCGGGGATCTTGGTCGGCATTTTGACGAACCGCGATCTGATGTTTTTGGAGGACTACACGATTCCGATCAGCGCGGTGATGACCAAGGAGAACTTGGTGACCGTCTCGCCGGGCACGACGCTCGATGAAGCCAAAAAGATTTTGCATGCCCACCGCATTGAGAAGCTGCCTATTGTGGAAGAGGGCGGCAAGCTGGTTGGGCTGATCACCATCAAGGACATCATCAAGGCGCGGGATTATCCGCTGAGCAACATTGATGAGCAGCGGCGCCTGCGGGTGGCAGGGGCCATCGGCGTGCAGGAATTCGAGCGCGCGGAGGCGTTGGTTGCCGCGCATGTGGATGTATTGAGCATCGACACGGCGCACGGGCACACGCAATTGGTGATGGATACGGTGCGCGAGGTCAAGCGGTTGTTCCCGGACATGGAGGTGATTGCGGGCAACGTCATTTCTGCGGAAGGCGTGCGCGACTTGGTGGAAGCGGGCGCGGATGCGGTAAAGATCGGCGTGGGCCCTGGCTCGATCTGCACGACGCGCGTGGTCTCGGGTGCGGGCATGCCGCAGCTTTCGGCCATTCTCGAAGCCTCGGCGGAAGGGCGCAAGCTCGGCGTCCCGGCCATCGCGGACGGGGGCATCAAGTATTCGGGGGACATCGTCAAGGCCATTGCAGCAGGCGCCGACAGCGTGATGATCGGCAGCTTGTTCGCAGGTACGGAAGAAAGCCCCGGCGAGACCGTGCTGTACGAAGGCCGGACCTACAAGTCGTACCGCGGCATGGGCTCGCTCAAGGCCATGGCGCGGGGCAGTCAAAGCCGATACATGCAATTCGAGCAGGAAGCGCACAAGCTGGTGCCGGAGGGCGTGGAAGGGCGCGTGCCGTACCGGGGACCATTGGGCAATGTGGTGCATCAGTTGCTAGGCGGCCTGCGCGCGGGCATGGGCTATTGCGGCTGCGCCACCGTCGAGGAGTTGCAGACGAAAGCGCAATTCATGCGGGTGACTGCGAGTGGTCACCGCGAAAGCCACCCGCATGACATCACGATCACCGAGGAGCCGCCGAACTACCAGGTGATGCGGTAGGCCGTATGGATCGCGCGACTGAAGCACACTTAACAGAAGCGGCCCGTTATCCACGAGCGGATTTGTTCGATGCATGCTGACCGCCCCATTCTCGTGCTGGACTTCGGCGCGCAATACAGCAAGCTCATTGCACGCCGGGTGCGCGAGGCCAATGTTTTCAGTTTAATCTTGCCTTTCAACGCCAGCCTCGAGGACATCAAGGCGGTCAATCCCGCGGGCATCCTTTTCAGCGGCGGACCCGCCAGCGTGCATGCCAACGGCGCGCCTTATCCCAGCGCGGCCATCTTCGACCTGGGCATTCCCATTTTAGGTATTTGCTATGGGTGTCAACTGTTCGCGCATATGCTTGGCGGCACGGTCGAGCGGGCGAACAAGCGTGAATATGGCATCGCGCATATCGATCATCAGGACGACACGGGCTTTCTCGAAGGGGTGGATCCGCACGCGCAGGTGTGGATGAGTCATGGCGATGCCATTACGGGCTTGCCCGAAGGATTCAAGCGCATCGCCTCGACGGAGAATTGTCCGTTCGCCGCGATCGCTGATCCGCGGCGGCAATTGTTTGGCGTGCAGTTTCATCCGGAAGTCGCCCACACGCCGCAGGGCAAGGCGGTGCTGACGAATTTCGTGTACCACATCTGCAATTGCGCGCCAACCTGGAGCATGCATTCGTACATCGACGAGGCGGTCAAGTCGATTCGCGAGCAAGTGGGGGACAAGCGGGTTGTTTGCGGCTTGAGCGGCGGGGTCGATTCGAGCGTGGCAGCGGTGCTCATTCAGCGTGCCATCGGCGACCAGCTCACCTGCGTCTTCGTGAACAATGGGCTGTTGCGAAAGGGCGAACCTGAACTCGTGCAGCGCGTGTTTGCGGATCATTTTCACATCAACTTGATTTATGTGGACGCGGAAGACCGCTTTCTGGCGGCGCTTCAAGGGGTGACCGAGCCGGAAGAAAAGCGCAAGCTTATCGGCGGGCTCTTTGTCGATGTGTTCGACGAGGAAGCGGGGCAAATTGACGGCGCCGCGTTTCTCGCGCAAGGCACGCTGTATCCCGATGTGATTGAAAGCGTGAGTGCTACGGGCGGCCCATCGGCGACGATCAAGAGTCATCACAACGTGGGCGGCTTGCCGGAGAAGATGAATCTCAAGCTGCTCGAGCCCCTGCGTGAATTGTTTAAGGACGAAGTGCGGGCGCTTGGTTTTCAACTTGGGTTGCCGGAGGAGGTCGTGATGCGGCATCCGTTTCCTGGGCCGGGCTTAGGCGTGCGTTGCATTGGCGCGATCACACGCGAGCGGCTGGATACCCTGCGAGAGGCGGATGCTATCTTTGTCGAAGAGATTCACAAAGCAGGGCTCTATCTCGATATCTGGCAGGCGCTGGTCTGCTTGTTGCCGGTGCGCAGCGTCGGCGTGCAAGGCGATGAGCGCACCTATGAAGAAGTGTGTTCCTTGCGTGCGGTCACATCGGAAGACGCTATGACGGCGGATTGGTTTCGCTTTCCGCCCGAGGTGCTGCAGCGCGTGAGCAACCGCATTTGCAACGAAGTCAAGGGCATCAATCGAGTGCTCTACGATGTGACGAGCAAGCCGCCTGGCACGATTGAATGGGAGTAAACGATTGCGCACGGGCAGCGTGGATGCAAGCGGATACGTGCGCGCAGGCCTAGGCTTCCGCCTCCACTTGCAAGGCCTTTAAGCGGCGCTCCATTTCGCGCATGGGCATGAGGTCGCCCTTTCGGTTGGCAGCGTCAATCCCTTTCTTGAAGGTGACGGAGGCTTCCCCGGTTCGCCCCAGAAACTCATAGCATTTGCCTAGGTTGAGAAAAGCAGCGCTGTAATCTTTTTGTACTTCTGTGGCGCGTTGCAGATACGGCACGGCTTCTTCGTATTGCTGCAATTGCATGTATGCCGCTCCCATGCCGAATGTGGCAAGGGGGTCGTCCGGGTCGATTTCGATAACTTCCTTAAACATCTCGATGCGCTCTTGCGCTTCGGCTTTAATGCGTGCGCGCTCTTGCGCGGCCAGTTCCTCGGCCTTGCGTGCCTCGCGCGCCTGGGCCATTTGCAGAACCGCCGACTTGGCCTTTTCTTCTTCTGCCTCTTCAATCATTCCTTTGGTCATGTAAAAAACGGACAGATTGGTATGCGCCATGATGGAGTCGGGATTGAGGCGTTCGAGGATTTGCATGTACCGGATGGCTTCGTCGACGCGTCCGTGGCGGTTGAGAATGACGCCGAGGCTCTCGTAGGCATCTTCGAAGGTTGGATGCAGCAAGACCGCTTCGGTGAGCAGTTCGATGGCTTCGCTGTCTTGGTCGTGCACGTCTTTGTTGAAGGCATCGAGCGCCTGCTCGTAGAGCTTGTGGGCTCGCGTCTCGGGATCCGGCGGCTCGACAAAGGGAAGGGCGGCACAGGTTGCCTCGCCCCAGTCGAAGGGGTAGAGGGTTCCCGGGGCCCGGTTGTCGCGGTCGAGATACGCCATGCCGATATAGCGTTGCATTGCAGGCGACCACGTGCTGCTGCGCATGGCGCCGAGCTTCTTGCCCCCGAGGAGCAGGTCTTGTCCAGGAGCGGGCATGGGCGCATCGCTGACGAGACCCATCAATGCCCACTTCGGCGCGGAGTAGGTCTTCAGCTTGGCGATAACCTCCTGCCCAATATAGCAGCCTTTCTCGAAGTCGACGCTGTTGCGCTCGAGGGTGGTCTCGGGCAAGCGTTGCTCATGATCGAAATCGGCGCCGAACTTCGGTACGCCAGCTTCGATGCGCAACATGTCGATGGCTTCATGTGACGGGCGGATGGCGCCATGCTCGGTGAACAGGCCGATCAGGTTATCTGCCTCGCCGCGCTCGACGACGAAGACGTAGCCGTCTTCCCCTGTAATGCCCATGCGAATGGCCACGGCCTGCACGCCGCCGAGATAGAGCGGCAGCAGGTGAAACGCCTTACGCGGCATCTCCGCTGCTGCTTCCGGTTCGATGCTATGAATGATACGCAGCGTTTTCGGCCCTTCGAGGGCGGCCAGTTCGATGTCGCGTGCGCCGTCTTCGAGTTGGGCATCTTCGATGAAGAGATGCTCGTCGAGCTTTTCGATGAGGCGCGTTTTCATGCCCTCATCGACAAGGATCCACAATTCGTCCTCGAGCCGGTGCACGGTGAAGACGCCTTGGATAAACCCCTTGCGGTCGAGGTGGCTGTTGGCCTGGCCCCCGCCATCTTCGAGAGCGAGCACGTTGTTGGACGTCTGCGTTTGCAGCCAACGCATCGCGTCGGAGCCCGTCACGCGAATCAGGGCGAGGTTGTCGCGCCGCCATGTCCCCGCGTGTTCGCGGACCTGACGGGCCTCTCGCTCGGCTGCTTCATTTCGCTGCATCGTCATAGGCGCCATTCTACAAAAGAAACGGGAAATCCATCGCCTCTGCGAGAGATTTCCCGGGAGTTGCTTGCAACACGAGGCGTGGGATTACACGCTAAACGATTCTCCGCAGCCGCAGGTGCTGGATGCATTGGGATTGGTGAAGACGAATCCTTTGCCTTCGAGGCCCGATTTGTAGTCGAGAACGATGCCCTTCAGGTAGATGGTGCTCTTGCGATCCATGAAGAACTTCAAGCCGCCCATTTCGACGGTGTTGTCGCCGTCGCGCGCCTTGCTGAACTCGAGCACATAGGAGAGCCCCGAGCAGCCGCCGCCTTTCACGGCGAGGCGCACCCCTTCGACTTCGGCGGGCTCGTTCTTCATGAGCTGTTTCAGTTCTTCAATCGCTGTATCGGTTGCGCTGACAAGCGGCTTTTGTTCGCCAGTGACGGTTGCCATGATTGCCAAGTCTCCCACTGCCTGCCGAAGCGGCTAGTCTTGCTTCGCTTCTTCTTTGGGGCGAATCACATCGTCGAGCACCTCGAGCAACATGTCGGCGTCGACGCCATAGGCCATGCAGACTTGCCCGATGGTTTCGAACTCGCCCACCCCGCAACTGCCGCAGCCGCCCAAGCGAAAGGCCGCGAAGACTTCTTTAACGCGGGGGTGCACTTTCATGGCCTCGGCAATCGGCATGTCGAGGCTGAAGTACTCTTTGCCTTCTTCATATTGGAACGCGTCCGGGCCTTCTTGCCCTTCGGGCGGGTCTTCCCAAAGTTCTTCAAATTCCTCGGCTGAAGACGACTGCATCGCCCACATATCGGTCATCTTCTTGACGAGGGGATCGGCGACGCATTCCAATTCGCCGGTGGCCGGCGTATACGTCATGTGCCGCTGAATGGCGAACGTGTCGTCGCATTCGTAGAAGACCCAGGCTTCGCCTTTGCCGGGCACGGGCTGGCTTGTCTTGTAGTACAACATGAGCAGCAATCCTTTGAGTGTACTCTTGCTCGTAAGCGCAACGCGCTGCCATGCCCGGCTATTCCGGCGTCGTTATGCCAATCATTCGGCAAAATTTCAAGAGCGAATGCATGAGGAGGTATAGCTTAGGCGATGCGTGCGCCCGCGGCAAGAAATTGTTCGGCGAAGCTATCGGGGTCGAAAGGATTCTCGCGAATGGCTTGGCGCAGTTGTTTCGCCGCCTCGTCCGTCAGGCGCATATTGGCCGGGTTAGTATTCTGCGGCGGCGGAACCGTCACGCCGGCTGGGTCCGCTTCCTGCCCGAGGTTTGTCAACAATTCCGCCGCACCATTTGGTTGGGTGATGTCTGACAATGATGCGCGGTGCACGTAAACATTCGGCCAGTCCGCGGTGAGCTTTTCGTAGTAGGCGGCCCGGCAGGCCATTTCGCAGTAATACCAGAGGGCCGTGCCAATTTGGCCGAGGGCCTTCAAGCTCGAGCCATCGACGATATTGCGCGGATAATCCGGGTCGAGGTAGAAGAGCCACATGAGGCCTTTGTTTGCGAAGTCTCCACGCACGAGATAGCTCGCGATTGTTTTCTCGATGTCACGCGTGAGGACGATGAGATGGACCTCGCCTGTCTCCGTGAGCGGGGTTATGTTTTCGACCAAGCCTGCTTTGACCAGGACATGGGCCGTTTCGGCATAGCAGGTATTGGGGCCGCCGGCGATCCGGCGGAGCTTCTGATCCCAAAAGCGCTGCACGTTGGGCACATTGCCTTGCGAATTGAAGAGCGTAAAGTGCGAGAGGTCGGGGGTGTTGTAGCCGAACTGGTCGTAGCCGAGCCGCTCGTGATGTACTTCGGCGCCCGGCATGTTGCGCGCGAGCAAATGCGCTAGATACCGCGTGCCTGTCCTTCCGGCGCTAATGGTAAAGGTGAATCGCTGCATTGCTTTCAGTATAGTCTATTGCCGTGCAGATACACGCATTAGGACGCTCGCATGACATTATTGCATAGGGTCGGGGGGATGATCCTCACCGGCTGGATGCTTGGGATGCCCATGCTCGTATTGCTTGCCGCGTGCGGCGCTGGGGAGACGCCATCGCCGGAACCGCTGACGCAGTTGATGGGCCCTGAGTGGCCGTTGCACCGCACGGGGACCGCCAATGAGAGCCGCATCACCCTCGAGGACCCGGTCCAGCGCGTGGCGCGCGTCGAGGTGCAGGCGGGGCCCGCTTTCGCCTCGGCAGCACTCATGCCAAGCGGCGCCTTGCCACAAGAGGCGAATGGCATCTGGCTGTGGGTGGAGTCGCCTTGGAAGGATGATCGCTCGCCTTACACAGCATTTGTTCCGGTGGTGCGGGAGGAAGGCCGCCCCGCGGAGCTGCCCGCGTTCATTGATCTGCCTGGGGCCTACAGCGCTGGCAGCGAGGTGACTGCCGCGGCCCACGCAGCGCTGCCGTATCCGCGCGTCCACCGTTCGCCCGTGTTTCTGGCGGCCGCAGGCAGCGTGCTTGAATTCGGCGCTGGCATCCTCGAAAGCGGAGCGGAAGAAACCCCGATTCGCCTGCGCGTCATGGTCGAGCAGGACGGCGCTTCCACCGAAGTGCGCAATGAGGTCTTCATCCCGGGTCTCGAGGGCAATGGTTGGCGGGACTTCCGTCTTTCATTGGATCCCTGGGCTGGGAAAGAGATCGGCATCACGTGGCATGCGGCTGCACAATCGATACGGGGGCGCACGCCAAAAGCGGACAGCCTGCCCTTTCTTGCTGTGTCGGAGCCAGTCTTGCGGCGGCCGGAAGCGCCACGCCCGGCAGGCATGCCGAATGTGATTTTCATCAGCCTCGACACGCTGCGCGCCAACTATTGCGGCTTCCTGGGCAGCAGCAAGGACCTGACGCCCAGGCTCGATGCCTTCGCCGCCCAATCCTTCGTCTTCGAGCGGGCCATCAGCCAGAGTTCGTGGACGCGTCCGGCGCATGCAAGCATGTTTACAGGGCTTGATCCCTTGGTGCATGGCGCGGGCATTCATAGCCGGTCCTGGGAGCTGTTGCCCGAAATGCCGACGTTGGCCGAGGCCCTGCGGGAGGCCGGCTACGTGACGGCTGCGTTCACTGAGGGCGTAGCGGTCGGCAGTGCGCATGGGTTCGCGCAGGGCTTCTCCCGCTATCATGACGGCGACACGCCGATTTTTCCGACGGGGCTGGTGGAGGCGACGTTTCAGCGGGCGGCAGCGTGGCTCGAGACGCAAGGCAACGCCCC
>CAZLBS010000076.1:9032-10112 GCA_964557505.1 uncultured Nitrospiraceae bacterium
TCCGTTTTTCGCCTGGGTGTCCTTCAACAGCCCGCACGATCCCTACGATCCGCCCGCGTCGTTTGTATCAGAGGACGTGCCGCCGGATGCCGCGATGCGCTGCGACCCGTATGCTGCCCGGGGGCTTGACGATCAGCGCCGCTGCGGCCGGTTGCTGGCGGGTGAAGTGCGGCACGCTGATGAATGGACCGGTTGGTTCTTGGAGCAGTGCGCGGCGCGGGGGTTCTTCGATAACTCGATCATCGTGATCGTCTCGGATCATGGCGATGCGCTCTGGGAGCGCGGCCTCTTCGGCCACACCAATAACGCGTATCACGTTACGTTGCACGTGCCCATGCTCATTCGTCTGCCGGGGGCGGCCCCCGCTGCTGGGCGAATCCCGCAACTGGTCAGCACGACGGATGTGTTCGCGACGCTGTGCGAACTCGCTAATCTCACGGCCGGTGTGCCGGCTTCAAGCCATTCCTTGACCGCTCTGATGGGATTGCGCGACGGGGTCTATGAACGCGAGCACGTCTACAGCCAAATGGTGTTGCCGCTGCCCGGCAAACCCCTTCGGCATGAGCAAACGTTCCGTGCCCTGTATCGATGGCCGTGGAAGCTCGAGGCTTCCAATACCGCGGAAGCCGCGGCTGCTGCCGAGCGGGGCGAGACCTTGCCGCTCGAGCCCCCGGACACCAGCTTCGACTATAACCTGTTTGATGTTGAATCAGACCCGTTGGAGCAACAGCCGATGCAGGACATGCGCCCCGACATCGCCCGGGCATTGCGTCAGGCGCTTCGCACGCATGTCGAGGCGGGCAGGGCTGAACGCAAGCAGCGCTTCCCGCATCTGGTGGAAGAGGCCGACCCGGCGCGGCCCGTGCGAACGAGAGAACAGCAGGAAGCTCTGGACGCGATCGGCTACTTCTAACGAATGCGGACGGACGCAGCTAGTCTTCGTTTTCGTATAGGCGCACGAGCAGGTCGAGGAGTTGCATGCGCTCCGCTGCGGTCAAGACATTGACCTGCCGTGCGTGCAAGGCATTCATGGGCTTGTCGATGGGCGTGAGCACGCGCTCGCCCTCGGCGGTAATCCAC
>CAZLBS010000077.1:0-10092 GCA_964557505.1 uncultured Nitrospiraceae bacterium
CTCTTGGCGTCACCGCCGTGAGGCTGCCCGTGTTCTCCCCCTCATCCTCAGGAACGGGCTCGCGCCGCGGCGCATCGGCACTAAGGATACCGGTATTGAAGCTGTCCGGCTCAGGGGCATCTCCGAGCGGGGTGGCGCCAGCCAGAAGCAATTGTTGCTCGAGCGCATCGCCCGAAAGCGCCTCGGTTGCGGATTCCGCGTCGCCCGGATTGGTCCCCGCCATTTCCGTGACGGGCTCCGCGGGCATGCTGCTGCCCGTCCATAAGGCCAACGCTTCGGCGCGCGGACGAAGCAGCGGTCCCCCGCCTACCTCGGCGATTCCGCCCAGCACGAAACGCGTTTGCGCGCCAACCTTGCCGTCGACTTGCACGCCTGCCAAGCGCTGCAATTCGCGCACCGCGGCTTCCGTAGACGGGCCAAAGCGGCCAATCGGCTCCTCGTCGAACAAGCCAGCCGCGTGCAGATGCTCTTGGAGTTCGACTACGCCCGCGCCGGCATCGCCGCTGCCCAACACGGGGGCCGGGGTGGATGAGGCCTGCCAGGCAAGCACGGCTTCCCCAAGGAAACGGCGGTCAAACTGTTCGCGCGGAATGGTCGCTGTTTCGCCCATCGCCGCGGTAACGGTGGCCATCTCGTCCGTGAGGGCGGTGAGCGCAAGCCACAGCCAGTCGTGAGACGCGGCGACCTTGACGAATGCCGGGCGGTTTACGCGTGCGAGATCGTCCATGCGAACCGATTGCAGGGCGAAGGCTTCCAAGCCATTGGCTTCGGCGAACGCAAGCAGCGTGTCTGTTTGGTTATCTGCCGGGAACGGCGCTTCGAGCAAGGTATCCCACGCGCGCACCATCCACTGTGCCGCGGCGTTTCGGGCAAGCGGCGCATCAAGCGCATCAATGGGAAGGGTCTTCGCAGGCGCGCTTTCAGGTAACGCGCCGGCCTCTTCCGCAGGCTGAACCATCGTCTCAGGCTCGGCGGATGCGGCCACCGAATTGGTCCGCATGTCTAGGTCGGCGGCTTCGCTGACTGTCGGCGATGACGCGGGCTGCTCCTCATTCGCCCGGGCGCTGGCCTCTTGCGCCGGGGCGCGCACCGAGCGCTCAATCCACTCCGGAGCCGGACCATACCAGGCGATCGCAAAGATGGCGACTGCTGCAAGACCAGCCGCCAACGCGCGCACTGGCGCGGCCGATGGGGCCCGCCGGCGCTTGAGCATCGCCTCCAGTTTGCCCTGCAATTCCTTAATGGCGACCTGGACGAGGGGCAACGCTATTTCACGGGTCTCCCGGGTGTAGGCGGCGAGCAACGCGCGGTCGCAGATCGCGTTGATGACGCGGGGCGTCCCGCCTGAAGCCCGGTAGATGCGCTTGACGGCAGCCTTGGTGAAATGCACTTTGCGCTGCCCGCCAGCGGTGCGCAAGCGGTACGCAATGTACTGCACGGTCTCTTCGTAGTTCAGCGCGTTCAGGTGATAACGCGCCGTGATGCGCTGATTCAGCTGACGCAACTCGTGGGTCGCAAGCGCCTCTGCCAATTCCGGCTGACCGATCAAGACGATCTGCAAGAGCTTCTGCGTCTCGGTTTCCAGATTCGACAGCAGGCGAATTTGCTCCAGGACGGCGGGCTGTAGATTCTGCGCCTCGTCAATGACGAGGACACAGTTTTTGCCTTTTGCGTTGCGCTCGAGCAGGTGGGCATTCAACTCATCGATGAGGGCCTTGGGGGTGCGGCCGCGTGAATCGATGCCGAAGTCTTCGTTGATGGTCCGCAGAAGGTCTTCCGGCGACAGGGCAGGATTGAAGATAAAGGCGACTTCGGTCTCATCGTCGAGCTGGTTGAGCAGCGTGCGCGATATCGTCGTCTTGCCCGTGCCGATTTCGCCCGTCACCATGACAAAGCCGCAGCGGTTCTTGATGCCGAAGAGCAGGTGCGCAAAAGCTTCGCGGTGCTTTTCACTCAGAAAGAGAAAGCGGGGATCGGGCGTCAGATTAAAGGGCCGCTCGCGCAGACCGAAAAAGGCTTCGTACATGAAATCCCCCTGGGCGCTGCCATGAGCCGCCACGGTGCGGAAAGGCTAGCATGCCCCCTCCGCTTTCGTCAATGATATCAAGGATTTGTGCAGCATCCACCGGGCAATTGCGCGCGACAGGGGTTTCCCTAACGCAGCATTTGCGATATACTGAGCATACGGCGGGTTTGCCTTGTATACGTGGCTTGCGGGGTTTTGAGCCGCAATGCGCCTACAGTGCTTCTGGAGGGATGCCTCATGCGGGAATCAGCAGCGGCGGCAGGGCGGTATTTGCGAACAGGCTTGCGCACGATTGTTTGTCCGGTGCGCGGCGAGGGGACGAGCATTGGATTTGAAGCGCGGGTTCAGGGATGGCGGCAAGACAACTACATTCTGCTCGAACTCTCGATGCCCATCGCGAAGGCGGCCTTCTTTGAAGAGGGGCAATCCTGCGCGCTGCGCTTCGTCGCGGATGGCGCCGCGTGCCACTTTCTAGTGACGCAGGTGGATTGGCGGCATGAGGAGCGGCTGCCGCTGGTTCGGATGTCATGGCCTACGGAGGTGGATGTAACGCATCTGCGCGGGCATGACCGCACCGAAGCCGGCCATCTGCCCTGCACGTTGACGCATGACAGCATACGAGCGGAAGGCACAGTCGAGGACATCTGCGCGAAAGGCTTCAGCGTCGTCACGCAGTTGCCGGTCACGGTCGGCGCGCGCATCCAAATCGGCGTGGCCCTCGGCGAGGCAGGCGCCTTGACGGACGTGGGGACGCATGTGTGCAGCGTGCGCCACCTGCGAACGGGCGGCGCTTGTCTGGGGCTGTCCATCGACCACACGCAAACAGCGGATGTGAGTCCGCTATTGCGGTATCTGTCGGCGGCGTCAGGCGCGGCAGGGTCCGGACAGGTGAGCAATGCCTCGCGCGTTCACATCATTGCCCGCCCGGGCACAGCGGTCGACGGCCTGCGGGGAAACTTGGAGCAGCTTCGATACCCGGTGACCGTTTCAAATGACTTGCACGACGCGTTGTTCAATCTGCGCGTCTCAGTCCCTGCGCTCATCATTCTCGAGTTGGATTGGCAGGGGGCCACCGCCTTGGATGCATGCCGCGTCTTGCGCACCTCGCGCGCGTTGGACGGCGTGCCGATCTTCGTATTCGGTCAAGCAGCGGATGGCAGCGTCTTGCGCGGGATGCAACTGGAAGTGGCCGTGCGCAAGGCAGGCGGCGGCGCCTATTTCGATGTCATGCCAAGCGTCGGCAAAATCACCGCGAGTCTGGACGCCTCGGCCGAAATCGCGGTTTGACTTATGCTGCCGCGGGCAGCGGCGGCACATCTGGCCCTTCCGTGTCGTTGTACTTGGCGCGCAAGCGCATGAGATGGCCATGCAGCCGCTCGGCGGTCTCCGCGTAATCCTCTTTTCCGAACACGTTGTCGACCTCGTGCGGATCCGCCTCGAGGTCGTATAGCTCCCACTGTTGCAATTCGTAAAAGCAGATAAGCTTGTAGCGCCCGGTGCGGACGCCGTAATGCTTGTTGACCTGGTGGATGGCTGGAAACTCGACGTAGTGGTAGTACATGGCCTCGCGCCAGTCATTGGGCGTATCGCCAGTGAGCACGGGCAGCATGTTGGCCCCCTGCATATACGCAGGTGCATCGACCCCTGCTGCCGCCAGAAATGCCGGGGCGAAATCGATATTGACGCAGATATCCGTGGTGGCTGAACCTGCGGGGATATGACCCGGCCAGCGCGCGGCGAAAGGCATGCGGAGGGACTCTTCATACATGAAGCGCTTGTCGTACCAGCCGTGGTCGCCGAGGTAGAAGCCCTGGTCCGAGGTGTACACAATGAGGGTATTGTCCGCGAGGCCCAACTCATCCAGCGTGTCGAGGATGCGCCCGACGCCCTTGTCGACGCCCTTGATGCAGCGCAGATAGTCGCGCATATACACCTGGTAGATCCGCCGCACCCGCTCGTCCTCGCTGATGCCCTCTTCGTAAATGTATTCCGCGCGGCCGTCGAAGTCGGCCTCGAGCATGGCACGCTGCTCGTCATCCATGCGCTCTGTGATGCTGTTCCAGCGGCGCTTGGCCCAGTCTTCCGTAATGTAGGCCGGGTCGAAGCCGAGCTTCATGTCGCTGCCCGGCGAGAAATGCTCACGCAGGGTCATCTCCGCCATCCTCGCGGCGCTGCCCCGCGTCTCGTAGTCGTCGAGCAAGTCAGGCGGCTCCGGGAATTCGTGGTCCTTGAAGAGGTTCATTTCCTCCGGGCCGGGCATCCACTCGCGGTGCGGGGCTTTGTGCTGGCAACACAGGAGAAACGGCGCGTCCCCTTCGCCCTGTTGGCGCAACCAGTCCACCGTGAGATCAGTGATGATGTCGGTGCAATAGCCATGAATGCGCTCGACCCCATCGGGCGTCCTGAAGTCGGGGTTGTAATAATGCCCCTGGCCGGGCAACACCCGCCAGTAGTCAAAACCCATGGGCGGGCTCTGCAGATGCCATTTCCCAATCATTGCGGTGCGGTAGCCATTGCGCTGCAGGATTTCGGGATAGATCTCGTTTGGCGGATCAAAGCGCTGGCCGTTTCGCGTCACGCTGTTGATGTGGCCGTATTGTCCCGTGAGGATGGCCGCCCGGCTCGGCGCGCAAATGCTGTTCGTACAAAAGCAGTTGTCGAGCCGGACGCCCTCGTTCGCGATGCGGTCAATGTTGGGCGTCGTGACGAGCCGGTCCGTATAGGCACTGATGGCATGCGAGGCGTGGTCGTCCGACATGATGAAAATGATGTTCGGCCGTGTACCCTGCGCCCCGGCGGCAGGAGCAAACGAACCCGCCGCCATCGCCGCTGTTCCCGCGGCCCCAGCCCGCTTAAGCCATTCGCGCCGTGAAATGCCCGTCATCGTTGCAGCCCTCCTCTGCTAGATAATGGCGGGACACTACGGAAGCGCAGCAAACGATGCAAGTCGAAACGTTGGCTTAGGAGACTTTTTCCATCATCTTGAGAATGTCGCCGCCCATGCTGAGCAGGCGGTGGAGGTGTGCGTTGGGCAGGCGCTGAATTTGCTCGTACCAGTCGGAGGTGCGTTCGAAGAAGGAAAGCATTTCACGGAGTTGGGCACGCACGTGTTCGGATTCGTCGGGGTCGGCTTCGGCCTTGTTCACGCATTCACGGAGCACCGCGAGGGTCGGGTCGACCTCGCGCTTTTTGCGCTCCTCGAGCACAATGCGAAACATCGACCAGACGTCCTTAAGGCTTTCGAAGTGATCGCGCCGCTCGCCCAAGGGGCGCACGCTCTTGACAAGCCCCCAGCCCTGCAGTTCCTTGAGGCTCGTGCTCACGTTCGAGCGCGCGACCGAAAGCGTTTCGACGATTTCCTCGGCATCGAGGGGGCGCTCGGCAAGGAAGAGCAGGGCGTGGATTTGCGCGACGGTGCGGTTCACGCCCCACTTCGCGCCCATCTCGCCCCAATGCAGAATGAAATCCTGTTGCGCCTGGGTCAGTTGCATGATCTCGAGGTTCCTAAGCCTAAGCTGCGATTGACGATAGCAGATAGTTCCGGATGCTTCCACCCGGCAGGCGGTATGCAGGCCAGCGCGTATGTACCGGCGGGGGACGTTGGCACGTCTCTCAAGCGAACGAGTATGATCACGCCATTCATTTCGTCCAATGCATAACGGGGGAATCCTTATGTCCGGCGTTCGGGTGCGCATTGCGCCGAGTCCCAGCGGGTTTTTGCACATTGGCACGGCGAAAATCGCGCTGTTCAACTGGCTGTTCGCGCGGCGAGAAGGCGGCGCCTTCATCCTGCGGCTCGAAGATACCGATGCCGAGCGCAGCGATGAGCAGTTCGTGATGGCCATGTGCGAGGGATTTCACTGGCTGGGCATCGATTGGGATGAAGGCCCCGAGTTTGGCGATGTGCCGCAGAAGGGCGAGCGCGGTCCCTACCGGCAGTCGCGGCGTATCGACATTCACCGCGAACATGTGCAGCGGCTGCTCGATGCCGGGCGCGCGTATAAGTGTTTCGCGACGAAAGAAGAACTCGAGGAAATGCGCGAGGCGCAGAAGGCGGCGGGCAAGCCCCCGCGCTATGACGGCCGCTGGCGCGATGCAAGCCCCGAGCAAGTGGCCGAGGCCGAGGCGGCGGGCAAGAGCTATGTCGTGCGTTTCCGTGTGCCGGAGGGGACGACCACGCTGCACGACCTGGTCCAAGGCGACGTGCTGCAGAAGAACAGCGAGTTCGACGATTTCGTCATTCAGAAGCCGGACGGCTCCCCAATCTTTCATCTGGCGGTCGTCGTCGACGACGCAACCATGGGGATCACGCACGTCATTCGCGGCGATGATCATATGACCAATGCGATTCGGCACATCATGTTGTTCGAGGCGCTGGAGTACCCGGTCCCGCACTTCGCGCACCTGCCGATGGTGCTTGACGAGCGCGGCAAGAAGTACAGCAAGCGCGAGCACGGCGCGAACGTGCTCGATTGGCGGCAAGATGGCTTCCTACCCGATGCGCTCATCAACTACGTTGCGCTGCTCGGATGGACGCCTGCCGAAGAAGGGCGTGAACTCTTCACCCGGGAAGAACTTATCCCCTTGTTCACGCCGGATCGTTTTGGCAAATCGTCGGCCCGCTTCGACCGCAAGAAGCTGGAATGGCTGAATGGTCAGCACATTCGCATGCTTGCGCCAGAGAAGCTTCGAGACATGTTGCTGCCCATTCTCCATGCCGCGGGCTTCGACACGAGCGGCAAGACCGAGGCATGGCTCACACAGATGGCCGCCATCTGCCAAGAGAAAATCCCCACGCTCAATGCCATTGTCGAGTACACGGATTTCTTTTTCCGCGAGATCTCTGAGTACGAGGAAAAGGGCGTGCGCAAGCATTTCAAAAGAGCGGGGGCTAAGGAGCACCTCGAGGCGATTGCCGGGATGTTGCGCGAAACGGAGCCGTGGAATGCGGCGGCGCTCAAGGCGCGGTTTGAAACACGAGCCGAAAGTGAAGGCACGAGTCTCGGGCAATATGTGCATCCGGCGCGCTTGGCCCTTACGGGCAAGACGATAGGACCCGGGCTGTTTGAGCTGGCCGAGCTTCTTGGCCGCGACACCTGCATCGAACGCGTCGAAGGGGCTCGGCGCTTTGCCGCGGCGTTGCCGCAAGAAACCAACTGAATCCTTCGTAGCGAAGGCAGGGTACGGAGGGGGGGACTCGGCATGTCACGTCATCTCTTGGGCATCGATTTGGGCGGCACCAACATTAAGACGGGGTTGTGTGATGCCAGCGGAAGCATTGTTGCGCGCGACACCCGCCCGACGCCTGCAGATCAGGGCGTTCAGGCCATCATCACGGCGATGCACGAAAGCGCTGCGGCGGCAGCCGCTCAGGCGAACATGGGGTTGTCTGATATTGCCGCGTGCGGGTGCGGGGCGCCGGGCCCTACCAATTGGCAGACAGGCATCGTATACAGCCCGCCGAACATCCCGGGTTGGAAAGACGTCCCGCTGGCCCGTGAATTGCAGGCCCTGCTTGAGATTCCTTGTTATGTCGAAAATGATGCGAATGCCGCGTGCTTCGGGGAATTCTTCGCCGGCGCGGGCGCCGACGTCGACACGATGGTCCACCTCACGTTAGGCACAGGGGTTGGCGGCGGCATCGTGATCGACAAGCGCCTCATTCGGGGCATCGACGGGACGGCAGGCGAAGTCGGCCATATGCAAGTCATGCGCGAAGGGCGTGCGCATCCTTTTGGGTTTACGGGAAACCTCGAGGCCTACGCCAGCGTGACCGGCTTGGTGCGGACGGCGCGCAAGGCCATTGAAAGCGGGCGGCGCTCGATCTTGACCGACCTGTGCAAGGGCGATTTGGACTGCATGACAGGCAAGATGATTTCCGATGCGATTGGCCAGCACGACGAAGTCGCCGAATGGGCCATGCGCGAAACGGGCATTTGGCTTGGCCTGGCCTGCGCCACGCTTATCAATCTGCTCAATCCAGAAAAGATCGTGTTTAGCGGCGGGATGATTGCCGCGGGCGACTTGTTGTTCGACACCATCCGCGAGACCGCCCGGCGCCAGACATTCGAGGTGCCTTACCGCCGCTGCCAGATAGGCCCCGCGAGCCTGGGCGAAGATGCCGGCGTCATTGGCGCGGCGGCATGTGCACTGGACAGGATTGAGAATGGATAGGATGCGGATTCAGCGCTCATCCGCGTAATCCGCGCTCTATCTTCGGAGGCGTTCGATGATTGCAATTGTTGACTATAAGGCGGGCAACCTGACGTCGGTGCAGTTGGCGTTGGATTATTTTGCTGTGCCGGGCCGGGTGACGCGGGACCCTGAGGCCATCCTGAAGGCCGACCGGGTGATCTTCCCGGGGGATGGCGCGGCGGCGAGCGCCATGGAGCACCTGCATGAACTCGAGCTGGTGGATTGCCTGCGCGAGGTGCTGCGGCGGGGCACGCCCTTTCTGGGCATTTGCCTGGGCACGCAGGTCATCATGGAGCACTCGGATGAGGATGGCGGGGTGAATTGCCTGGGATTCGTGCCTGGCAATGTGGTGCGGTTTCGCGCGCCGGACCCACTTGTCAAAATCCCGCAGATGGGCTGGAACGGCATGGCGTTCGCCCAGCCGGAACATCCCTTGTTTGCAGGCATTGAAGACCATAGCGAGTTCTATTTCATTCACAGCTTCTATCCGGCCCCGAGCGACGAGTCCTATGTGATGGGGCGGACGTCGTATGCCGGCGCGGCGTTCGCCAGCGCACTGGGAAAGGACAATCTCTTCGCGACCCAATTCCACCCAGAACGCAGCGGCCGCGTGGGCATGCAACTCATCAAGAATTTCACCACCTGGGACGGCTGCCAAAACTAGGCTTATGCTTCCGTCGCTGCTTGAACGGGAAAGACGAATCTCATGCTGACCAAACGCATCGTGCCCTGTTTGGATGTCCGCAACCGCACCGTAACCAAAGGCGTGAAGTTTCAAAACAATGTCGACTTGGGCGACCCGGTCGAGATGGCGGTGAATTATTATCACGGCGGCTGCGACGAACTGGTGTTCTATGACATTACGGCGTCGGCGGAGGGCCGGCCTATCGATATCGACATGGTGCGCGACGTGGCGAAAGTGGTGCATATCCCCTTTGCGGTCGGCGGCGGCATCCGGAATCTCGACGACATGTACGCAGTCCTGCTCGCCGGCGCGGAGAAGGTGTCCGTCAATTCACTGGCCGTGCAATCGCCCGACATCATCGGGGAAGGCGCGCGCATCTTCGGTTCGCAGTGCATCGTGCTCGGCATGGACCCCGTGCGTACCGGCGACACGGCCAAGTGCCCGAGCGGCTATGAAATCACGACGCGCGGATTCCGCATGCGCACGGGGATGGACGCGCTCGAATGGGCCAAGCGCGCCGAGGATCTGGGAGTGGGCGAAATCGTGGTGAACTCGGTCGATGCTGACGGCACGCGCGAAGGGTTCGAACTGCATCTCACGAAGCTGATCGCCACCAATGTCGGCATCCCTGTGGTTGCCTCAGGGGGGGCGGGAACCATCCAACACCTGGTGGACGTCTTTCAGCAGGCGCACGCGGATGCCGCCATCATCGCCAGCATGGTGCATATGGACAAGGTAACCATCGCTGAGATCAAGCACGAGCTAGATAAAGCCGGCGTGCCCGTCCGCAAGAAGTGGTAGGACCATAACAGAAACGCGCCGCCGGATCGCTCTCCGGCGGCGCGTTTTAGTTACCCTCGTTGCGGCGATAGCCTAGAGAGCGGCGGCAAGCAATCCAAGCGAATTCGCCACCCAGCCATTTGGCAACTGGTCGCCGAATTCGCCGTAGGTTTCGAAGTCCACGTGTCCGTCCAGGAAAAGGATGTTGCATCCGCCTGGCACATGGTTGAACTGCTGCGCGATAAATCCGACTTGGTCGAACATGATGGGCACCGTGCTCTGCCCTTGCGCGCTTGCGGCGGGATTGTTGATGTCGGTAATCAAGAAGCGCTCGATACCTTCCCGGAGGCGGAAGATGGTATCGCCGCCGCCGTTGCCGAGGGTCGGGTCATCCTCGAGGGTGACG
>CAZLBS010000078.1:0-10071 GCA_964557505.1 uncultured Nitrospiraceae bacterium
AAAGCGATTTGTCCATATAAAAACAGGGGATGATGAATTTATCAGGGGCCACTAACGTACGGGATGGCTCTGAACACTTGGAATCAGCGTGGCTGCCTTCCACGATGATTCGGTAGTAGGGCGGTTACTGTTGCATTTTTTGCAGGACTGGAGGCAGATAGGTGTTTTGGCAGATGTACAACAAGAGTTGGCTAATGCGTTATTTCACGGGGCTTACGATAGGATTTGGCTGGGCTAGCTTTATGGCAGACCTGATGCAGATAAGTGATGTAGTAGATTTAGCGCCAGCGCTTTTGGTTGTTTTTGGCAGTTGTCTATTTATAATTGGGAGTGTAGCTTCGTATTTGCAAAAGGAGAGGACAGACGATCATCAAGTTGGTTGAGTAGCGTGTGTTCAGTTGCGCACCTCTTGTTTAGCGACTGCTTCGGCCGGTTTCGCGCCTATACGTTCGATTTGGGGTGAAGCCTTGGCTCGCATCAGCCGCCTTAGTAGCCATCATATGACAACAATTGCGGAGGTGCGGAGGGCATGGATGTCCGTTGGCGATGCCGTGTAGCATACGACTATGGAGGGTCTCCTTACAGTCAGAGGAGAACACACCAAGCCTTTGACAAAAAACCATCTTCACAGACGGTTTCTGTGCTGCTAATTACAGCACATGCTCGGTAATTCGGCATGCGCAGGGCTAGGGATGTTTGGTGCTTGAGGCCGGTTCGGGTTGACGGGCAGGCCGGGCAGCGGGCCATAGAGCCCGGAGGCGTGCGCCCCATCGGCGCGGGCGCCCGTTTGTTGCCTGCACATGCCCATTTGTGCCAGGCAGCTTTATGCTTTGTACCTGCAGCGCCGTACCGTCCGCGGGCTCGGCGGCCTTGAGTTCTGGCTCGTACGGCCGCCCCATGCCTTGCAGCGTCTGCCGTTTCCGCAGAATCGGGTTTAGACCGAGGATCTTGAGATGCACCAAGAACTGCATGAATGAGACTTTTTCCGCCCGCACCGCGTAGTACATAAAATGGGGTACAAAGAGCAATGTGAAGAACATGGGCATGTTGAACTTGGTTAGCCAGAGCATTGGCTTTTCCAGCCAGGGAAACAGCATCAGGTAGAAATAGACTTTTTTCAGATTGGTGAGCTGCACCCGGTTGGGAAGGTCTAAATACATGTCGTGGTGCAATGTGAGCTTGAATTCACGGTCCGCGGCTGCCGCAGGCAGATGCTGCTGGACTTGCTCTTCCGTGGTCATCTTGATCCCCGGGTAGGGCTGAAAGAACGTCGTCCAAAGGTAAAACGGCTTCACAGCGCGGTAAAACTTCAAGCGTTCAATATGGTCCTCTACCGTGTCTCCGGGCAGCCCGAAAAACACGCTGGAGCCATAGGTAATGCCGTATTTGCGCAGCCAGCCGGTTACCTGAATGATGTGGTCATTCGTAACGGGCTTGTTCATGAACTGGCTGCGCTGTTCTTCACTCCCCGACTCCGCCGAGATTGCCATCATGGAAGCGCCGGCATCGGCGAGCAGCTTGATGTCTTCTTCTTCGATCGGGCCGAAACGGAAGTTGGCAAAAAATGGCAGCCCGATCTGCTCCTTGTACAGCGGCAAGAATTCGCGCAGCCAAGAGTTTTTGATCCAGAACACCTCGTCGATAAAGAAGACATACTTCACGCGCTTAGGCTGTCTGGCTATCGTTGCCTTGATTTCATCGACAGCGCTCTGCGGAGAACGCTTCCGAAAATACCGCTGCGGCCCCCCGTAATGATCCGTGAGCACTGGGTTGCTGCAGAAGGAGCAACGGAAAGGACAGCCGCGCCCTGTCAGAATGCGCACGTACTTGCTGTGCCTAAAAAATAAATACTTGTTGTACAGTTCGCGGTCGATGAAGGGCAGCGCATCCATGTCGACCATTTCTTCCCGCATGGGCTGACGCTTTATGACGCCGCCGGGAAGTTTGAACCAAAAGCCCTTAATATCTGTGTAGTCGCTGCCGGCATCAAGGGCGTCGCACAGTTCCCGCAGGGCATGCTCGCCTTCGCCAATGCAGATGACATCGACGCCGTCCTCGGCAATCGATTGCTCCGGCGTCATAATGATGTGAACGTTGCCAAAAACGCTCAGCGCGCCGGTCGCCGCTTTGACCTGCTTGGCGACTTGAACTGCCCAGGGAATGCTCGGCGAAAGTATCGAAAAGGCCACAACATCCGGCTTGAATGCCTTGATCTCGTCGATGAAGGAATCCGGGCCGAAGCTGTCGTCGACGAATACCTCTACTTCGTGCCCGGCCTGCTTCAGCACGGCCGACATGCACATAAAGCCCATGTATTCGACCATGACGTCCTGACAAAACGCTACGCGTGCCACAGGCTAACCCTTTGCTCCCGGTCAATGAGCAACTATAGCAGCCTACGCATAGGCTGTCAACAGCATACGAACACACAGAAGATCACACGCCTTGTTCAATGTTGACTAATTGTCAGGCAAGCGTGCCAATCTCGGTAATGCCAGACTGTCGAATGTATTTGCTGACAAAGGGTTAGCGTGTATGATGCTTTCCAAGTCTCGTTCTGGCAGTACTTTGGCTGGGTTGGTGCTTATGCGTTTGACAGGCCCCGGCCGTGATTATCTGGAGCTGCCCTGGACATCGGGTAGAGGGAGAAATCCCACGGAGGCCCATAGGTGGCGGAGAAGGTTCGACGCAGCGCGGGCATGTTGCCCGTGGGCATCTGCCGTGCCGCTGACGGGAGATTTTTCCGCACGTTGATGTTGCCATCTAAGGCCGAAGGTCTCATGTTTTATGTATCCACAGCGCAGCTTGCGCCCAGGCGTGCTCTATCGGTGCGCCGGCGCGTTGCCACCGAGCCGGTCGTCGCAACGCCGATCGTGCCCTGCGGGTTCTATGGCTTTGTGTTCCGCTCACTTGCTGGTTGTGATTGCTTGGAGTTTGCTCATGCAGGTGGACAGTTCTGCGCGCGACATGGATTGATTTGTGCGGTTTGCTTGGCAATGGTGCAAGGGTGCGGCGCGAGTCGCGAGCATCCCGGCATTAGTCGACAATGCCTCGTCCTTCGATGGTCATCATGGTGGCGAGCATGGTGGCGATGTGTTTTTGGGTGTCGCCGTTGAGGGTGTAGGCGTCGCCTTGGCAGACGGTGATGGTGCGTCCTGGACGGGTGACGCGTCCGGTGGCGAGGATGCTGGGGCCGGCGGCGGGGGCCATGAGGTTGACCTTGAATTCGACGCTTAAGACGCCGGCTCCGGGGGGCATGAGGGAGAAGGCGGCGTATCCGCAGGCGCTGTCGACGACGCTGGCGACAGCGCCGGCGTGCACGAATCCATGCTGCTGCACGAGCGCCTCGCGGCAGGGCAGGGCAATCTCGACGAAGCCAGGCTCGACCGTGCGCAGTTCGGCTCCGAGGGTTTGCATGAAGGTCTGCCGGGCGAAGCTCTCGCGCACGCGGGTTTCATAGGCCGGGTCTTTCGGCTGAAAGGAAGCGTGCACGCGCCTGGAAGCCTTAGCAATCGATGCGGCTGATGGCTTACATCTTCTGCATGAGCTGGAGGAACTCGGCGTTGGAATCGCTCTTTTTGAGGCGCTTGATGAGCTGCTCGGTGGCGTCGACTGTGCCGAGCGGATTGAGCACTTTGTGCAACAGCCAAATGCGCTCGAGCGTTTCCGGGTCGACCAACAACTCTTCTTTACGCGTGCGCGATTTTTGCACGTCGATAGCCGGGAAGATGCGCTTTTCCATGAGGCGGCGGTCGAGGTGGATTTCCATGTTGCCGGTGCCTTTGAACTCTTCGAAGATGTAGTCGTCCATGCGGCTGCCGGTATCGACAAGGGCCGTCGCGAGGATGGTGAGGCTGCCGCCTTCTTCGATATTGCGCGCGGCCCCGAAGAAGCGCTTCGGGCGCTGGAGGGCGTTGGCGTCGACACCGCCTGTGAGGACCTTGCCGCTTGCCGGGAGCACAACGTTGTATGCGCGGGCAAGGCGCGTGATGGAGTCGAGCAGGATTATGACGTCGCGTTTGTGCTCGACGAGGCGCCGCGCCTTTTCGAGCACGATCTCGGCGACTTGAATGTGCCGCTCGGGGGGCTCATCGAAGGTGGAGGCAATGACCTCGCCTTTGACCGAGCGCTGCATGTCGGTCACTTCCTCGGGCCGCTCGTCGATGAGCAGCACGATGACTTCCATCTCGGGGTGGTTCGACGCGACGCTGTTGGCCAGATGCTGGAGGAGCACGGTTTTGCCGGTGAAGGGCGCGGCGACGATGAGGCCGCGCTGGCCTTTGCCGATGGGCGCGATCAAATCCATGATGCGCATGCCCACGTCCTCTTTGCTCGTCTCGAGCTTGAGCTTTTCTTCCGGGTGCAGGGGCGTGAGATTGTCGAAGAGAATGCGCTCGCGGGCCACGTCTGGGGTTTCGTAGTTGACCGCCTCGACCTTCAGCAGCGCGAAGTAGCGCTCGCCTTCTTTGGGCGGACGCACATGGCCTTGCACGGTATCGCCCGTGCGCAGGGCAAACTTGCGTATCTGGGAGGGCGACACATAGATGTCGTCTGGTCCGGGCAGATAGCTATAGTCGGCCGAGCGCAGGAAGCCGAAGCCGTCAGGCAGGATCTCGAGCGTGCCTTCGCCATAGATGGCCCCGGTCTTCTCGATGGTGTGCTGCAGGATCCAGAAAATGAGGTCCTGCTTTTTGAGGCCGCTCCAACCCTCGTTGCCGAGTTCCTTGGCGATGTCGGTCAACTCCGGCATGGTTTTGTTCTTCATGTCGGAGAGCGAGATTTCCGGGCCGTTGGCTTCATACTCGGCGTCGGTCAGCTCGACATCGGGCTGCGGGTGGGCGCTGTTTTGCTGGCCATATCCCCGGTTGTTGCGGTTCTGCCGCGCGGTCCGCCCGCGCTTGTTGCCCGGACTAGGCTTGCGCTGGCCGCCCTTCTGGCGGGAAGGGGTTTTGTCCGTCATGCGTGCGTTCCTTGCGTCCGGAGCATCGGAAGTCCTCCGGCGGGTTCGGGTTCCCTCGGATCGGGGGCTGTCGCCCATGCCTGTGTACCTCTCTTCGGGACGATTCGATACGGTCCTAGTGGATCTCGTCCCAGTTGTTGCCTATCCCAACGTCGACCTTGAGTTCGACGGCGAGCGGATATGCCTCGGCCATGGTCTGCTTGAGCAGGGCGGCAATGTCTTCCGCCTGCTGCGCGGGCGCTTCGACGAGCAACTCGTCGTGCACCTGCAAGAGCATCCTTGCGCCGGTATCCTGCAGCGCTTTATCGAGCCGCACCATGGCAATCTTAATGATGTCAGCCGCACTCCCCTGCACGGGCGTGTTGATGGCGACGCGTTCTCCTGCGCGCCTGGTGTTGGCGTCGGCTGCCTTTAGCTCAGGCAGATAGCGCCGCCTTCCCAGCAGCGTCGTGACGTATCCCGCTTCTTTGGCCTGCTTCAAGGTTTCGTCTTGCCAGGCCTTCACGCCCGGATATTTCTCGAAATACTGCTCGATGAACGCCGCGGCCTCGCTGTTGCTGATATTGAGATTGCGTGCGAGCCCGTACGCACTGATGCCGTATACGACGCCAAAGTTTACGGCCTTGGCCTGGCGGCGCATGAGCGGCGTGACCGCGCCCGGCGCAGCGCCAAACACGCGCGCGGCGGTCTCGGTATGAATGTCAGCATCTTTCTGGAACGCCTCCAGCAGGGCGCTGTCTTGCGATAGATGCGCCAGGACCCGCAATTCAATTTGCGAGTAGTCCGCGGAAATCAGCCGGTATTGGTCATTCTCGGGGACGAACCCGGCACGAATGCGGCGGCCGTCCTCGGTCCGAATGGGAATGTTCTGCAGATTCGGGTCGCTGCTAGACAGCCTCCCAGTCGCCGCGATGGTCTGGTTAAACGATGTATGAATGCGTCCGGTTTCTGGGTGGATGAGCTTTGGCAATGCATCTACGTAGGTGCCCCGCAATTTGTCGAGCGCCCGGTACTGCAAGATGAGCCCGGGCAGTTCGTGTTCGCCGGCGAGTTGCTCAAGCACCTCGCTGTCGGTCGAATAGCCCGTCTTGGTTCGGCGGGTAGGCGTAAGCCTGAGTTTGCCGAACAAGACCTCTTGCAGTTGCTTGGGCGAATTGATCTGGAACGGCTCCCCAGCCGCTTCGTAGATAGCCGTCTTCAGCTCTTCCAGCCGCTTATCAATATCTTGTCGGAGGTCCTCGAAAACCTCCGGGTCTATTTTGACGCCGGCCATTTCCATGCGGGCCAACACGGCCGTAAGGGGCGCTTCAACGTCCCGCATGAGCTGATCCAAACCGCGCTCAGCGAGCAGCTGCTCGAAGACCGCCGCGAGTCTCCAGGCGATATCGGCATCTTCTACCGCATAATCTCGCGCCTGCACAATGGGCGCCTGATCGAACGTAACCGCTTTCGCACCTTTGCCGATCAGGCTGGAGATGGGGATCAGCTTGCGCCCGAGGTAATGAACGCTTACATCATTGAGATTATGCCGCACGCCCGATGGATCTGTCAAATAACTTGCGAGCATGGTATCGAACATGCAACCGGCAATGGGCGCCCCCGCACGTTCGAGCACGATCAAATCATATTTGATGTTATGGGCGACCTTGCCAAGGGACTCATTCGAGAGCAGGGGCTTCAATTGTTGCAGGACGTAACTGCGTTCGAGGCCTTCTACCGGTTCGCCGCCAAAGAGGCTGCCTTCCTCTTCGCCCTCTTGCGGCAACACCATGGCTTCGGGAACATGGCCAACGGGAATGTAATATCCCTTTCCCTCCTGACAACTCAGGGAAATGCCGACGAGTTTCGCCTTCATGGCGCTCGTCGAGGTCGTCTCGGTGTCGATGGCAAACCGGCCTGCCCGTTTCATTTCGGTTAGGGCGGCTTTAAGCTGCTGTTTGGTCAAGACGAGTTGATAGTCCAGCTCCTCGCTTGCTTCGGGCTCGTCCATAAACTCTTCGGTCAGCGTGTGAAATTCGAGCGATTTGAATAGCTTGGCGAGCTGGGCGCGGTTGGGCTCCCGTACTTTCGCCGCTTCCCAATCGAATTCGAAGTCGACATCATCCTTAAGCGTGACCAGTTCTCTGCTCAGAAAAGCGTTTTCCTTGTCTTCCGCAAGTTTTTCCTTTTGCTTGCCCTTGAGCTGATCGAGGTTTTCGTAGAGCCCTTCGAGCGAGCCGAATTGCTCGAGCAGTTTTTTGGCCGTCTTCTCGCCAATGCCGCGCACCCCGGGGACGTTGTCGATGCTGTCGCCAATGAGCGCCATCGCGTCGCGGACCCGCTCGGGCGGGACGCCATAGCGTTCGACGACGTCCTCAGGCGCGTACCACTTTCCTTCACCGCCTTTATAAATGTCGTAAATCTTGATGCCGTCGCCGACGACTTGCAGGAGATCTTTGTCGCCCGAACAAATGACGGCTTCCAGCCCATGACTGACCGCTTGCTTGGCGAGCGTCGCCATGACGTCGTCGGCTTCGACGCCGGGTACCCGAAGCACCGGTATGTGGAAGCCTTCAACGACCTCGTCTATCAGCGGAAACTGCGCCAGCAAGTCAGGCGAGGTCTCCGGGCGGTTGGCCTTGTACGCCGCATAGCGCTCATCGCGAAAGGTCTTGCCCGGCGCATCGAAGACGGCCACCAGGTACTTCGGCTTCTCTTCATTGAGAATGCGCAGGAGCGCACGGGCGAAGCCGAAGACGGCATTGGTCGGCCGGCCATCCCGCGTGCTTAGGTGCTGGATGGCGAAAAAGCTGCGAAAGGCGAAGCCCATCGCGTCGATCACATAGATTGAATCGGCCATGGCGTGGTGGAGGTGAGCCTGTGTGCGCGGGCGGCGGCGTGCCGCCTGAAGGCGCATGATGGCAGATAAGCCCCTGAGTGGTTGAGTTTACGTCGTACCGCGTCCGTCACGCTCGTCCGCGGGTAATGCAGCCGTGGCAACGCTCCCCGTGCCGGCATTATGCGCATACGCGGCAGCCGCTTCCAACACGGCTTGCGCCGCGCGCTGCGATGCGCCGGGTCCGCCGAGGGCGGTCTTTACTTCGGCCAGCCCCTCGAGCATTGCCCGGCGCTCGGGCGAATCTTCAAGGAGCTGCAACGCGATGGGAAGAATGGCCTCGCGGGCCGCATGGTGCTGAATGAACTCCGGCACGAGCCGCCGCTGCGCCAAGATATTGACCATCGCGATGTGGTCGATGGACACGAGCATGCGGGCGAGCCAATACGTCGCCGGCGCCACCTTGTATAGCACGATCATGGGACATTGAAACAGCATGGTTTCAACGGTCGCCGTGCCGGACGCGACGAGACAGAGCCGCGCGGCGCTCAGGACTTCGTAGGTCTCCCCGGCCGCGGTCTCAATCTCGAGGTCATGCGCCATCGCCCTGATTTGCGCCTCGCGCGCCCGATCGACACAGGGCGCCACAAAGCGCGCGCCAGGGTGATGCTCGCGAATGCCCTTGGCCACGTCAAGCATGACCGGCAGGATGCGCTCGATTTCTTGCTCGCGGCTTCCAGGCAAGAGGCCAATCGTCATGGGCGACGCGTACTTCTGCGTCAGCGGAACGGTTGGAATGTAGTCAAGGAGGGGGTGACCGACGAACCGGCATGGTAGGCCGGCCTCTTCGTAGAGCGCTTGTTCGAAGGGCAGAATCACCAGCACCTCGCGGCAATACCGCGCCAGCGTATGGATGCGCCCCTTTTTCCAAGCCCAGACCTGCGGGCCTATGTAGTAGATGATGGGGATGCCCAAGCGGTGGGCGGCCTTCGCGAGCCGGATGTTGAAGCCTGGATAGTCAATGAGCACCAAGGCGTCTGGCCGCCACTCCTGCAGCCGGGCAAGCGTGGCATAGAAAAGGCGGCGAATCTGCCGCAGCTTTTTGAGTACCTCGACGAATCCCATGATGGCTTCGCTGGCAAGGTCATAGCGGAGGCGCATGCCCGCTTCAGCCATGCGGGGGCCGCCCAATCCTTCGCACTCTGCCGCCGGATTGAGTTCCTGCAAGGCACGGATAAGGTTGGCGCCGTGCAGATCGCCGGAGGATTCTCCAGCCACGAAGAAGAAGCGGGGGGAATGCGGCGTGACGGCCTGCGCCTGTCTTTGGGACGGCAACGGCGGTTCGCTCATGCCCGTGCCGCGGGCTGAGACCGGATGACCTCCGCGACGCGCTCGGCCAGTTCAAGTGCGGCAAGGCCGTCTTCGCCGGAAACGACCGGCCGCTGCCGGGTCCGGACGCACGAGAGGAAGGATTCAAGCTCCACTTTGAGCGGCTCTTCCTTTTCCACGGCCAAGGGTTCAATGTCGATGTGCTGCATCGGATTGACGCCTTCGGGCACCGGACCGGGTTTCTTGCGGTAGACCATTACCTGTTGTTCGCTGTAGTCGGTCGAGACGTAGGCGTCGTCAGAAAAGATTCGAATCTTGCGCAGCTTTTCAAGGGAGATGCGGCTGGCGGTAATGTTTGCTACGCAGCCCGAGGCAAAGCGGATGCGGGCATTGGCAATATCTTCGGAAGGTGAAAACACGGCCACGCCACTGGCATCGACACGTTCGACGCCCGAGCGATCGAGGGCAAGGCACACCTCGAGGTCATGAATCATGAGATCGTGCACGACGCTGACATCATGGCCGCGCATCGGGTAGGGGCTGAGCCGGTGACACTCGACGAAGCGGGGCGCGTGCATGGCCTGCATCAATGCGCGAACAGCCCCATTGAAGCGCTCGATGTGGCCTACTTGCAAGAGGCGCCCATGCTGATTGGCGGCGGCCACGAGTTCCGCGGCGCCGGCAAGGGTAGCGGCAATGGGCTTCTCCACCAAGACATCAACACCCGCGCGCAAAAAGCACAGGGCGGCCTCATAATGGATCGACGTTGGGGTCACGATTGACACCGCGTCGACGCCTGCCTCAATCAGTTCTTCCCAGGAGGCGAAGACCTCTACGCCGAAATCTGCGCGCACTTTCTCGGCGCGCTCCGGGTTTGGCTCGACGACCCCGGAAAGCCTGGAGTCCTGAAGGGAGGCATAGTGCCGGACGTGGTGGTAGCCCAAGTGACCCGCGCCGGCAACGCCTG
>CAZLBS010000079.1:0-7462 GCA_964557505.1 uncultured Nitrospiraceae bacterium
GTTGCCGCTTGTTCCTGATAGGCGGCGATGGCCTCGGCGATATCCCCTTTCGCCTCATGGGCACGGGCAATATTGAAATGCTGGCGCAGCGCCTCGAAGCTATCGGGATACTTCTGCAGGATCTCTTCGTAAAAGGGAATGGCGCGGGACGGATAGCCGTCTTGCTCGGCCATGAAGCCAAGGCCCTCGATTGCGGCTGGGGTATAGGGCGAGTCTGGAAAATTACGGCGCAAGTCTTCGAAGGCGCGGCGCACGAGCGGCCAGTCGCGCCCCCGGTACGCGCTTTCGCCCGCGAAATAGAGGATTTCGGGGGCGAGCACATCGGGGTTGTCTTCGTAGAAGGCGCGCAGCTCTTTCCCGCGGGTCTCTGGATCTTCGATCGTGAGGACGGAGCGGGCAAGGTTGGTCGAGGCTTCGATGTGTGCGGCATGCCGGCTCAGTTGCCATACGATGCCGGCGACGAAGCAGAAAACCACGAATGCGGCTGCGGCAGCATAGACGAGCGGGTTTTCACGCGCGTGTTCAATGACCCCTTGCGTCTCTTCAAGCAATCGCTCGCGCAGGGTAATGTTTGCAGGTTCATGGTGTTCGCCGGCCATGGCGTGTTGCGTTCCTTGTACGTTCCCGGGAGGCCTAGCGGAGCTGGCCCCACTTGGTAATCAACCACTGTTCTCCCGCCTTTTCGAGGTAGACGGTGACCTGACCCTGTATGTGAATGGGGATATCTTGTTCACGATTGACTGGGTCGGCCAAGGTGCCGAATGTTTCGACGGCAGTCGCCTGCACGCCATTGACCCGGATGATGGGCCGGGTGCGCGTGATGCGAATGTCGCGATAGCGCTCGAAGATGGCTTGCAAATATTTGGTCATGCCGTCGTAGTCACGGCCCTCGCTGTCTTGATAGTTCCGAGAGAGATGGGCCAGGACCTTGAAGATGCGGCGGCGCTCCATGCCCTCTTCGACATCGTCAAGCAAGAGGGTGATCTGTTCTTCATCGGTCAGCTTCGAGCCCCCCAAGCCCGGCACGGGGATAGCAGAGCCGATAGACCCCGTGGTGGCGCAGGCTGCTGCGCCAAGAACAGCGCATGCCGCGAGGATCGGTCCGATGGGGTTCGTTTGCCGGTTCATTTCTCGTTGCGCGCAGGCTGCGAATCGATGGGGGTCAGATCGAGGGTGAGTTCCCGGCCACGCGGCACGCCGAGATTGCGAATGCTGACAAGCAGGCGCTTGCCTGGCTTGGTAAACTCGAGGCGGGCGCCATCGGCCTGGGTCATGCTTTGCAGCGACCAATCGGCGGCAGGCGCTTCACGGATAAAGAAGTCCGCGAGTTCATTCGTTTGGTGCCGGGTGGTGTAAATCATGCGGCCGATTTGGATGGTGCTGGATTCGTAGACATAGGTTCGCTCTTCGTCTTCTTCCAAGCCCACCGGCAAGGGGATGTCGGGAAAGCGCTGGCCAGGTGCAAGCTGAAGGCCAGGTTCGGGCAAGACGGGCGCTTCAACGCCATTCGGCTCTTCAAGCGTGATGTCTTCGATGGGCGCGGGACTGGTGCGTTGGCAAGCCATGAGAGAACCAAAAACGCTGTGATCGGTGATCGAAACATATGTGTTTGCAAGACCTTCTGATTGCCGCCGGCAGCGGGGCAGGAGCCCTGCACGGCCGTTCTCCCCCGAACGCTGTGCAAGAGCGAGAGAATAGCACACGGCGGATAAGCACGCCAACCTTTGCGCGGGGGCTACACGCCGCATGCCGCGGCGTTAGGCGAGCGCGGCAAACTTGGCGACGAGGTCGTCCACCTGCGCGGGCTCGAGAAATCCGATGGTGACGGCATCGATGCTGCCGAGGCCAAACACAAACTTGAGCGACTGGGGAATCTGCCCGGGCTTGGCGCCTTCGCCCACGATCTTCATGCCGAGCATGCCTTTGCCATTGGCCTTTGCCGTGGCGAGCACTGCCGCGACCTCTTCGGGCGTGCCGTCCATTTTGACGCCGAAGGGATTGATTCGGCTTAGCATGATGTCGACCCAAGGTTCGGTGCTTGCTTCGACCATGCATTGGTAGTCATGGCAGGAGACGCCGTGGGCGCGGATGTGTCCCTTGGCTTTGGCCTCGCTGAGGACTTCCATGGTGGGTTGCAGATCGGTGGTCCAGCCGGGTTTGGTGAGGCAGTGCATGAGTACGACGTCGAGCATGTCGGTATCGAGTTCCCGGCGAAAGCGCTCGATGTCCTCCTTCATGCCGCGGGGGTCGCGCGATACGCTCTTGGTGAGCAGCATGACCTTGCCGCGCTCGATGGGGCCCCGCAACATGTCGCGCATGTAAGCATGAGAACCGTACATGTCGGCGAGATCGAAGTAGGTGATGCCCTGGTTGTAGGCATGCTCGAGGAGGCTGTAGAAGGCCCGCTTGCCTTTTCGCGTTAGGGCGGATTCGCCATTCCACGAGCGCACGCCGGTGCCCATGCCGAGGGCGCTGCACTGGATGCCCGTATTGCCCAATACAACCTGCGTACTGGCTTGGAGTTCGGCAAGGGGGATTTGCGGCTTCAAGGCCGGTACAGAAGCAGATGCGCTTGCCGTGACAGCGGGAACGCCAAGACCGGCTGCCACTGCCCCTGCGGAATGCTGCATGAAGGTACGCCGCGTGATGGCACTCATGGTGTTGCTCCTCATGTGTTTCGTCGCGGCCATTTTACGGAACTATGCACTGATTGTGAAGCCGCATGCTTCTATTGTCCGGCGAACTGCGGCGGCGCCATGGCGCTCTGACGAAGACGGTTCAAAACTCGCTTATCCCACGTTAGTGAGGGCCGGCTGCCGGCGCGACGATTCCTGCTTTGCTTATCCTCGCCGCATCCCTCCTCAGCCTTGCGGCGGCCTTGTTGGGCATCGCCCTGCCGTGGGCTTGGGCGATTCGCTCGAGGCGCCGGTACAGCTCTTTGCCCATGTTTTCGAGGAACCAGGGTATGCGTTGGGTTTGCGCCCCCTCAGTGAGCGGCTCGCTGCGTTTCGAACGCAGCGATAGCTGCTTCGTGGCGAAGCGTCAGTCCGATTTGGTCCCAGCCGTTGAGAAGCCGCTCCTTCAGGAACGGTTCGATGTCGAAGGGGATGGAGGAACTATCGGGCTTTTGGATGATTTGATTGGGCAAGTCGATGGTTAGCTGGTAGCCCTCATGCGCGCGCACTTCCGTGAAGAGCGTGTCGATCGCCGGGGCATCGAGCGCGATGGGCAGCATGCCATTGTTGAAGCAATTGTTGTAGAAGATGTCGGCGAAGCTGACGGCCAGGATGCAGCGGAACCCGTAGTCGCGGAGGGCCCATGGCGCATGCTCGCGCGAGGAGCCGCAGCCAAAGTTGTCGCGCGACAAGAGGATGCTTGCGCCGCGGTAGCGCTCGGCGTTCAATTCGAAGCTGGGATTGAGCGTCTGGCCGTCCTTCTCATAGCGCCAATCGAAGAAGAGCCCGTCATCGTAACCCGTGCGTCCGATACGCTTGAGAAACTGCTTCGGGATGATTTGGTCGGTGTCGACATTCATGGCGTCGAGCGGGGCTACAAGGCCTGTCAATTCCGTGAATTTGTCCATGGTGCTGCTCCTTATTCGGACGAAGGTTATTGTGTAGTTCCATTCAATGCATACAAGGTATGCGCGCGTGCCGTTAGACGGGTTCAGCGTCAAGCGGCACATCATTGGGGGCCCACGCGTAGGGGACGTTCCAGGTGTCCGCAAGCGCGCGCCAGTCCTCCGCGCTGCGTTCGCGCCACACGTGCTTCCAATTGTGCTGCGGGTGCGGCTTTTGATCATACCGCTTGCCGTACCATGCGGCCGTAATGGCCTGAATGCTGGGGCCGATGCTTGGCATGTAGGGAATCCATGGGGGCAACGGGCCATCCATCAGGTATGGCTGACCGGTTTTTGCCTGCAGGCTGTATTGGTCAGGCCGTGCGGCGAGCATGGCATGGCCATCATCCGTATGTTGCGCGAGCCAAGCGGCCAAATCTCGCTCATCCGGGGTCATGACGAGGGGTGCGGATTGGAGGAACGCCTTGGCGGCGAGCGCAGCCAAGAGCAAGGCCAGCGCGCCATGTGCCATTGCAGGGACCAGTTGGAAACGGCGCATGCGTTCCATTCTCTGGGTAGCGAGCACGATGGCCGCACCGGCGAGCATGCAGGCGAAGCCGAATTGGTGGTTGAGCGCCACGACCATCCACACCAGCACGGCTCCGGCGGACCATGGAATCGAAAGGCGTTGCTCGCGGTACAGCCCGTTTGCGAGTGCGGCGAAAGCAATGCCCGTGGCAAAGAACATCACTGCACTTCCGTCTTCAAGATATCGCTGTACGAAGGCCGTGTCGAGGGTAACGGCGGCGAGCACATTCACAGCGGCCAGGGCAAGGAGGGCTGCTAGCCAAAGCGCCGCCCGGGGAGCGGTCAGTGCGATGCACGCGAGGCAGACCGGCATCCAGATGATCGCTACATGGTTGGTCAGGCGGTACGGCATGGACGCGACGAAGAGATAGGGCATCGCCTCGCGCAGGACCATGTGCACCGCGATAAGGCCATACACCAATGCTCCAGCGCATACGATGTACAGCGTCACGGCGGCGGGTTGGGTCCACGCGCAGCCGTTGCCCCATTGGCGCCAGAGCAGACCCGAGGCGAGCGAGAGTGCTGCCAGCACGGCGAGCACGGAGTTGGTGTAATCGATAGCTCCGCCTGGAAGGGCGCGGTGGGCGTCGCCTTCTAAGAAGCCTCGCCATATGGGCCACATGGGCGCATCACTGGCATAGGGTCCGGCCGTGGGTTCCGTCAAACTGAAGTAGGACGCTCCATAGGTGAATGCGGCGTTTAGCGAGAGGCCGATCACGAACAGGGCCAATGGCAGACGGATTGCCCGCCAGCCATGAGCAAAGACGCTGTAGAGGCTGATCAGCGCGAGCCATCCGAAGAGGAGGGGGACATGCGCCGCGTGCATGGCGGGCAGCAGTCCCGCGAGCAGCGCGCCGGCAGCCCGGCGCTGGCACAGCATGAGTCCCACTATGAGCAGGGCATATCCGCGCCCGACATGGCCCGTGCTGTTGAAGAGCGGCCAAGCATGAATGGGGTAGACGCTGTCAAAGGCATTGGCGGCGCCCGCGAGGGCAAGGGCGGCGGCTGCATGGGCGAAGAGGCCCCGCTTGGTCAGGGCAAGGGTAATGGCGTAGACCGGCAGCGTGCTCGCAGCCATATAGCACACGTTTCGCACGGCGCATACGGCGGCGGTGCTGTGGGTCCAATCGAGCATGAGCCATGAAGCAGCGATCTGGAGATTGAGGGCATTGCGGAGGGCGCGCGGATAGGGATGGGCCTCGGGATATGCGACGGCTCCTGTCAGCGTCTGGGCGAATTCCACATGTTCATCCCAACGCGGACCGTAGGCGAGCGCAAGCGCGGCGGCCGCGGCAGCCCACAACGCCAGGCCGCCCCAAAGCTGGAGCGGTGTTGGGGGAGCAGCACTCATGAGCCTTGGGCAGCAGCGCCCGCTTCCGGCTGCGATTCATACACGAGGCTGGCAATCACCGGGTAATGGTCGGAGCCGACAAATGGGCCGGCGCGAAAGGCATTGCTCTGCAGCCCTTTGGAAAACAGCACATGATCGATGGGAATGGTCACGTAGCCGAGCGGTGCGGGCCAGGTGCCATGGAGCCCCCGGCCTTGCCGAGTGTTGGTCAGCTTGGCCTTCTGCTCGAATTGCTTGTAGACCGGCGAAAATATCGTGATGTTGAGATCGCCAATCACGACGACGGGCGTCTCGCTGTCGAGAACGGCATCGGCAAGCTCGTCGAGTTGCTGATTGCGACGGAGCACTTTCTCGCGCGTAAATGGCGGATCGGCGTGCATGGCGTAAATCGTCAGGGGCCGGCCGCCGAAATCAACCTCCGCCATGACGGTCCGCAAGGTCGACGTAACGTTCATCCCCGTTTCATAGCGCGTGACCGGATGCTTCGAAAACAGGGCGACGCCTTGGGCGCCTTGTTCGGGGCCGACGACATACGGATACGCATCTCGCAACTGTTGGAGCTGCTGGTACCATTCTTGACTGAGTTCTTGCCCCACGAAGAAATCGGGATCGGCCTCGCGTACGGCCTCGATCACCATGTCGTATTGGACGCTGTAGACCAGGACGTTTGACAGCATGACGCGAAAGGAATCTCCGCCTGGCGATGCGGCGGCTTGCGGCACGTACCACGGCGCGACCACGGCAAGCGAGTATGCAAGCGCGGGGAGAGCCGCGGCGCTCCAGCCCCACTTCCGCAGCACCAGCGTGCCAAGGCCGCCGGTCAGGGCTAGGAGCCCATAGATGTTGACGAAATGGCTCCCAATCTCGAAGAGCCAGAAGCAGGGCGCCAGCACCGAAAACAGCGTGCCGGTGCAGGCGATGACGATAAGGGCGCGTGACCAGCGCAAGGCAACGCGGGGGGGCGACCAGACGCCTTGCGCGGAAGCCTCTTCTTGTTTGATGCCGCTATGCATTTTATTAACGCCTATAGTAATAGTGCGAGCCATATCGCACGCGGGTTTGCGAGGCGCCGCCGTACGACGTGAAATCGAAGAGCACGCCGACGATTAGGAGAATCAGGCTCCATCCATAGAAGCCGCCGGCTTCGTTGATGCCGATGGCGTAGACGCACGTCGTGTAGGGCATGAAGAAGAACCCGAGCACGGGCCAGAGCACGGTGTCGAAGGCGCGCGGCCCATAGCCCATCAGCAACATGCCAATGAGCGTGACACGCGGGATCATGAGCGCGAGGGCGCCGAGGCAACAAGGCATTACACTGTGGTCCTTCCGTTCGCTTGCGAGTGTCCGGATGCTTTTTCAACGAAGCCCTGAAGCGGTTCCGCGGCGCGGGTTTCTTGGCTCGTTGCCGTCAATTGAACTGCCACTCGCGGATGTCGGTGAATCGGCCTTTGATGGCGGCGGCGACGGCCATGGCAGGACTGACGAGATGGGTCCGCCCTCCTTTGCCTTGGCGCCCCTCGAAGTTGCGGTTTGAGGTGGAGGCGCAGCGGTCGCCTGGATTGAGCCGGTCGTCGTTCATGGCGAGGCACATGCTGCAGCCTGCTTCGCGCCATTCAAAACCGGCCTCTTTGAAGATTTGGTCGAGCCCTTCTTCTTCCGCTTGCTTCTTGACTGTCATGGAGCCGGGCACGACCATGGCTTGCTCGATGCTGTCATGCACCTTGTAGCCCTTGACCACCTTGGCGGCGGCGCGCAGATCTTCGATGCGGCTGTTGGTGCAGGAGCCCAAGAAGACCTTGTTGATGGTCACGTGTTGCATGGGCAGGCCGGGCTCGAGATCCATATAGGCCAGGGCCTTTTCCGTGGTGGCGCGCTGGTCTTTGTCGACGATGTCCATCGGGATGGGCACGCGGCCGCTGATGCCTGTGACCATGCCGGGCGAGGTGCCCCAAGTCACCTGCGGC
>CAZLBS010000079.1:7472-9993 GCA_964557505.1 uncultured Nitrospiraceae bacterium
TCGATCTCGGACGCCTCCAACTCGACTACTTTGTCGTAGGTGCAGCCGGGATCGCTCGCAAACGACAGCCAATGCCCGCGGAGTTCCTCGAAGGATTTGCCCGCCGGCAAACGCGGCCTGCCCTTGAGGTATTCGCAGGTGATCGCGTCGGGGGAGATGAGGCCGGCGCGTGCACCAGCCTCGATGCTCATGTTGCAGATGGTCATGCGGCCCTCCATCGACAGGCTGTGGATGGCCTCGCCGGTGTATTCAAGGACATAGCCCGTACCGCCGGCCGTTCCAATCTTGCCGATGATCGCAAGGATGATGTCCTTTGCCGTAATGCCCAAGGGCAATTCGCCATTGACGCGAATCTCCATCGTTTTGGACTTGCCCTGAATGAGCGTCTGCGTGGCGAGGACATGTTCAACCTCGCTCGTGCCAATGCCGAACGCCAGTGCCCCGAAGGCCCCATGCGTCGACGTGTGGCTGTCGCCGCACACGATGGTCATGCCGGGCTGCGTCAAGCCTTGCTCCGGGCCGATGACGTGCACGATGCCGTTGCGCATGTCTTTCATGTCGAACAGCTCGACGCCGAATTCAGCGCAGTTGTTCTCGAGCGCCTCGACCTGCTTGCGGGACAACTCGTCGCGAATGGGCAGGCCGCGATCGGTCGTGGGGATGTTGTGGTCCATCGTGGCGAAGGTGAGGTCCGCACGGCGCACCTTTCGGCCCGCTAGGCGCAAGCCCTCGAAGGCCTGCGGCGAGGTGACTTCGTGCACATAGTGCCGGTCGATGTACAGCAAGGGCGATTGGCCCGGCTCCTCATGCACCACATGGGCATCCCAGATTTTCTCGTAGATGTTCTTCGGCATGTCTATTGGCTCCTGTGCGCGTGGTTCACACGTTCTTGTCTTCTTGGAGTACGGCAGCTTGCCCGCTGTCTTTCGTGGTCGACCTTCACCCCCCGCTCCATGCGGCCCGGAAGCACGCTTCCGTGAAGCAAGGCAGAAGCAAGCTTCCACACTCTAGATAGGTTTACTTCTCTTCGACTAGCCTTCGCCGCAAACGGACGGCGAGGACGCCGTCCCTCCCAGTCGCAATGTCCTTCTCTTCGTGCGACGGTCAAGCTTGTTTGGCATTGACACGAAGACGGCTTGTCAACTACATCTCCTGCACCTCTTTCCAGCGGAAGCAGTCGATCGTGTGATCGTTGACCAATCCGGTCGCCTGCATGTGCGCGTAGATGATGGTGCTGCCGGCAAATTTGAAGCCGCGCTTCTTGAGATCCTTGCTGAGGGCGTCCGATTCTTTCGTGCTTGCGGGCACGTCTTTCATGGTCTTCCAGCTATTCACGATGGGCTTGCCGCCGACGAAGCTCCAGATGTAGGCGTTGAAGCTGCCACGCTCTTCCTGCACTCGGATAAACGCTTGGGCGTTCGTAACCGCGGACGCGACCTTGAGGCGATTGCGGATAATGTTTGGATTCTCGAGCAGCTTCTCGACATGCGCCGGGGCAAACCGGGCGACCTTTTCGACGTCCCACTCTGCGAAGGCCTCGCGGTAACCATCGCGCTTGCGCAGGACCGTGGCCCAGCTGAGCCCCGCCTGCGCGCCTTCGAGTATCAAGAACTCGAAATGCGTGCGGTCATCATGCACCGGGACGCCCCACTCTTCATCGTGGTAGCGCATGTATTGCTCATCGCCGTCCGCGGCCCACTCGCAGCGCGTCATCGCACTAGCTCACGGCAAACGCGGCAACGGCACGGCGAAAAGCCCTTTTCGGCCTTTGTGCATGGCTGGTCCTTCCAATTATGCATTGTACTTCCGCAGCAGATCGTTGAGCGCTTCGCGCAGCAATTGAGCGTCGTTCAGTTTTTCGCGCTCGGCGAGGCGGCGCAGGCCCATGAGCTGGCCTTGGGTATAGTGGCTGGTCTTAGTGACCATGCGCTCTTCGCGGGCGAGGCAGGTCTTGTTGCGCCCGGACACCTTGGCGCGGTAGAGCGCCTCGAAGGCCTTGTGCATGACGGCCTCAGCCTCGGCCCCATCGTCGGGGACGGCGGCGACGCCCGCGCTGATGGTCACCGCGCCGGTTCCGGACTTGCCATTCTTTCGGGCTGCCAGCTTTTCTTGTCCAGAGCGAAACGCCTCGATGGTGAGGAAGGCCTGCTCCTTCTCGATACCATGCAACAGGACGGCGAAGGCATCGCCGCCGAAGCGGTAGCACATGGCTCGCGGACCCGCTTGCTCGCGCAAGGCATCGGCCATGGCACGCAGGACAGCGTCGCCGGCCGGGCGGCCGTGCGCCGCGTTGACCTTGCCAAACAGGTCGAGATCGATAATGGCGGCACTGGCCGTATCGCCCGAAGCCACGGCCTCCGCCCAATCCTGGGCGAATGCCTTCGGGCCGGGCAGGCCGGTCGCCGTGTCGATGTTGGCTGGCTGCGTTTTTGCCATCGGGGCCAATGCCTCCTGCTGCGGCAAATCATACATACTTCTGCATACATATGTCAACATGCATACCCTTCCGGGAGTAGCCGCA
>CAZLBS010000080.1:0-9986 GCA_964557505.1 uncultured Nitrospiraceae bacterium
CGCAAGGCCGAGGCTCACGGCAAATGCGAACGCCGCGAAGATGAACTGACCCGTCATCGTGTCCGCCTGCAGCATGCCGTCCCCCGAACTTATTCCGAAGGGTAGCACGCGCGGCGCCCCGCCGCAACGCCCGGTGGGGCAGGGGGATGGGGCGGCGGGTGCATGGCTATGCACCCTGCGCCGCCCGTGGCCGGATGGGCGGGGAGATGGATGAGGCGAATGAGGACGCCTAGTGCACGGGCGCCGGCGCCGCCTTGCGCTGTTTGTTGCGCAAGTAATGGCGCAAGGCTGCCTGCTCGTGCGCTCCCAATTCTTCAAAATGCACGCCGAAGTGGAACATGCCATCTGTGCCGCGCTCGGCCCACATCACCGTGCCCCGGCACGAGAGTTCGCCATGCGCCGCGCCGAGGTGCAGATTCACCCGCACCGGCTGTTCCACCTGCAGCGCCTCGTTGATCAGGCAGACGTGCGCCCCCTCTTGCGAGAGGTCCAGCGTCTGCGTGGCCCGCTGCGCCCGATCATTCGGCGCCTCCATCACAATGGGCGCATGCGCCGCATACCTCGGGTACTGCCTTACCGTAGACTTTTGTTGCCACATCAACAGACCCTCCAATTGTTTGCCGCCATAATTTTTATGCCGTATGAAGCCCGTTTTCTTCACTTCCCAGCATATCAGTTTTCTTCCGGATTGCCAATGAAAATTCAATGAAACATGGCGTGCATGCAAGGAGGTATGCACGAGAGTATTTCCGGTTTCCGGGATGCTGCAATGTGCGTTGCTGCTTATAGTTACTGCTCCCGGGCAGCTCGGCGGGAGCTGTCAGGGGCGGTTTCATCAGGCGTAGCCGGCGGGTCCGCATACGCCTGAAGCATGCTTTGGGACATATCGAGATAGTCCAGCAATTCACCCGGCCCCATAAAGCCAACACGGCGCGCCAGCGGCGTGCCGTCGGGTGCGGCTATGGTAAGCGTGGGTACAGCGTTGTCGGAGAATTGGCTGGCCAGCTCAGGCGCTGCGTCCACATCAACCTTCAGCAGCGCGAAATCCTTCAAACGGCGGGCGACGCGTGGCTCGGCGAAGGTCTTCTCCTCGAGCATACGGCAGGGCGGACACCAGTCCGCCGTCACACCGGCAAAGATGGGCTTGCCCGTCGCGGCGGCTTCCGCTTGGGCAGCTGCCAAATCCGTGTGCCATAACAGTCCAGCGTCTGTGGCTGGCGGCACAAACCATCGCACATATACCACCCCGGCTGTCATGGCCAAGAGGACAAGCGTGACAGCTTCGGGCCAGCGATCCCGCCAGCGCAAGGGAGGGTGGAGTTTGAGCGGCGCATTCACTTGGGGCGTCATGGGGGCTTCCTTGCTTCCGCCGATACATTCGGGCTCGGCGGCAAGTGGTGTCACCCGCCGGTTGCGCCGCATTCGCATCGCGGTGTGCAAGGGGCTATACTCCGGCGCGTAAGGCGCAGTCCGTTCAGGGGGTTAGCGTCCGCACGCTTCGCGGCAAGGGGAGAATTACGCATGACTGGGTATGCCTCACGGTGGAAGATGCTGGCAGGGGTTGCGGCACTCGTGGTGCTGGGAACGGGCTGCCAGACGATAAAGCCGCTCACGCCCATCGCGATTGGGCCAGTCGAACCCGGACCTTACGAAACAATCGTCACTGAGCATGTCTATGTGGCGGTCGACCTGACCGGGTCGATGCAAGAGCCGGACAAGTATCCGGTGGCCCTGCAACTCGCCCAAGCATTCGTGGATGGCATGCCCGAAGGTACCTACACGACCTCTATGGTTGCCTTCGGCGGGCCGCCCAAAGACGCCTGGGCCGTGTACGAAACGCGCTCGCTTGACCGGGGCTCGCTCCAGCAATTTGCGGAATCCCTCGAGTATATCGGCGGCGTGACCGAACTCGACGATGCATTAATGCATTGGGAAGAAAGCGTGGCCGCGTTGCCCGGTGAAAGCGCCATCGTCATCTTTTCCGATGGCGAAACCTGGATCTACGACAATGCCCAGGCAGTCAACCAGCTTGAGGCCGTTCACGACGGCAGTCTTTGCGTCTACGCCGTACACATCGACGACAGCGTAGAAGGCCAATTGGTCATGCGCGAGATTGCAAATGAGGCCGCATGCGGGGGGTATTTCGCCGGCGAAGAGTTGCAGTTGGCGGGCGGCATGGAGGGATTCATCCGCCTGGTGTTCTTCCGGGGCATGCCCGATGCCGATGGCGATGGCGTCCCCGATGCCTTCGATGAATGTCCGAATACGCCGCGAGGAGCCCCCGTGGACGAGCGTGGCTGCTGGGTGCTCGCGGGCCTGTTTTTCGAAACCGACAAGGCAATCATTCAGCCGCAATACATGCCCATCATTGAAGAGGCTGCCGAGGTGCTTCGCATGAATCCCGGCATCCGGGTTTTTGTAGATGGGCATACCGATAGCCGCGCCAGCGATGCCTACAACCAAAGGCTTTCCGAACGCCGCGCTACCGCGGTGCGCAATGCGCTCATCGAGCAAGGCATCGCGCCGGACCGGCTCGTCGCGAGGGGATTTGGCGAATCGCAGCCGGCGGCGCCCAATACGAGCGCGGCCAATATGCAACTGAATCGCCGCGTTGAGCTTACGCTAATCGCCGAATAATCCGCCCCGAACCGCACCCGCGCAAACCCCGCCGCTCGAGGCCAGCGGCGGGGTTTTTTCATGTCCGCCTATGCCCATAAAAAGCGGGGCTTTTCGTTGCTTTTCGAGTTTGCTACACTATACCTGAACGGAATGTGTTTATTCGGTTAGGGGAGTGGCATGAAACGGCGAAAACTGCATAGTGGCGTCGCGCTCGTGCACGTGAACGACCCAATGGTGCTCGCCGAAATCGAGAGCGATGCCTCGCTGCAGCCGTATCTGGGCCAGCGCTTGAGCGACACCTGCGTCGCTGTCGAGCCGCATGCCGTGCCCGACATTTCTCGCCGCCTGCAATCCCTCGGGCAACTTCCAAGAGTAGTCGAGTAAGTGCCGTGACACAGCCGTATTCAGTTCGAGAATGCTTTCATGGGTACACGGGCGAGGCGCTCGAGACCATGTGCCAGCGCTGGTCGGTTTCGGCGTCTACAAAACCCAACATGATTCGCGCGCTCGAGAAAGTTTTGAGCGATCCGCTCCACGTCGAGTCGATGGCGCGCGGCCTGCCCGAAGATGCCATCCGCCTCCTGCACTTGAACGCCGATACGGGCACGATGTCATGCAACGATGCGTTACACGTGCCGGGATTGTACTCATCGCAGGCTTCGCGTCAAGCGCTCGATGAAGTCGTCACGCTGGGGCTGGCCTTGGTCTGCCCGCATGAGCAATCGGGCGCGTTCCATTTCTCGCATTTGCACATGGAGCGGGAGCCCGGCGAGCCGTCGCCGACCTTGTTTGTGCCCGACGCGGTGCATGAAGGTCTGCCCAAGGCCAAGCCGCTTGGCATCCAAGTGCCGGCTGTGGACGCGCCTCCGAAGGAGTCTATTGCTCCGGCAAGCGACAGCGACCGCGCGACAGCTTTCATTCTCGAAACCTTGCGCATTATCGAGTTGTTGAATCCGCGCGTGACAGCGGCCGATGCCCTGCACAAGGCGGACCTGGCCCGCGCGCAAGAACTCGCCCGCGAGGCGGAACTCCCGGTGGATGGATTCAGCCTGTCGCTCATGGTGGCGCAGGAACTGGGCTGCGTCGAGGTTCGGCGCGGGCGCTTAGTGACGACGCCGCTGGCAGGCGAATGGGCCAATAAGCCCTATCCGGAACGCATGCGGGATGTGTTGAACGCCTACCTCATCGGACAGTCGCTGCCCGACACCCGGCTGTTCTTTCCGCAATTGTTTGAAGCGCTGGATGAACGGCTCCCCCGCGGCTCGGTGCGCCGGACATATCACCGGCTTATGGTGGCCAAGGTGCTCAGCGAGCAAGCGGAAGAGGTTTGGCATAGCGTCGATGCTTTCGTCGCCGCCCTCTACCGCCTCGACCGCAACGTGCTCTGTCTCGAGGAGCGCTGGCGCGCCGTCAAGGCGAATGCCCTGCAGGTGTCGGCATCGTGGTACGACCATCAATGGCAGATGCGCGAGCACCGGCTGTTCTGCTGGATGATCCAAAACATGCTGCGCGACCTGGGCGTCGTGCGCCTGACCAGCGACGGCAAATACTTTCAGGTGACCCCCACCGGCCGGTACGCGCTCGGCGTCGGGCCGAGGCCCGACCGCGATGCCGATGCGCAGCAAGATGCGCTCATTGTCCAGGCCAATTTTGAAATCGTGGTGTATCAGGATCGCTGCCCGCCGACGCTGCGGCGCATCCTCGATACATTCTGCGAGCGCGTGCAAGGGGGCATGGTGAGCACCTACCGCCTCACGCAAGAAAGCGTATACCGCGGCGGTCAGACGGGCCTGCCCCTGGCCGAGTTTCTTAACTTGCTCGATGCCAACAGCAAAGTGCGCATTCCCGAGAACGTTCGCGACCAGTTTGTTTCGTGGGAACGAAAACTCGAGACCGTGCTGATTTACGGCAATGCCGAAGTCATTGAATGCATCAATAAGGCGGAAGCCGACCGTGTCGCCGGCGAATGCGAAAACGCAAAGCGCATCGGCGAACGCTTCGTCATTTGCAGCGGCAAGCTGCCTTCGGTCGATGTCGTGGTCGACTACCGCCAAGTGCGCCGCCCCTGCGTGTTGCAGGAAGAAGGGCTGGCCGTGCGCGTGCCGTGGGAAAGGGCCGACCTCTTCGTCCGCCGCGCCATCGAGCGCCTTGGCGACATTTCCGAGGCCAAGAGCGGCGACATGCTGGCGCACTTAAGCAAGAAGCGCATTCTCGAGGGGCGCGATTGGCCTGATGCCCTCGAGGATCTCGCGGCCCTCTGCGTGGAGCCGCTCGCCGGGCGCTACAAAGTAGCGGTTCGTGCATGGAGCGGCGATTCCGAAACCGCCGCGTCCAAAACCGTTACGGTCGTGCGGTTTGCCGACGCGGAAACCTGCGAAGGCGTGCTCGAGTTTCCGGACGTAGCAGGGCACGTCGAAGGGCGGCTCGGACCTTACACCCTCATCTTAAAGCAAGGCGAACTGGGCGCCTTCAAGAAAAAGCTGAAGCAGCGCGGCATCATTGTGAAGCCATCCGAGAAAGTCGCGGATCCACCGGGCGAGATCTATTCACGCAATGGGGCTGCCGCCCAAGCGCCGGCCCCCCCGGCCGACGGCGAGCCGGCGCCGGAGGATGAGGGCGAACACGAAGAAGAGGCTGCCGTGGCGGGCAAGCGGCGGCGCCGCAAGAACGGCGCGAAGCCAGGTCCGAAGAATGGCCGGCGCCGCAAGCACTCCGAGCCGCCGCCCGCGGCCCCGCGCCCGCGCCTGCCTGCTTACTCCGCCCGCATCACCCGTGAAATCCTGGAGGATGCCATTGCGCGGCGCCGGCCCGTGCTCGTTGAATACCAAAATGCCTGGAGCACCGAGCCGACTGTGCGTCGGATCGATCCGGTGGCCCTCGATGCCAACAGTTCTTCGCCAAGCTTGAGCGGGTACTGCCATCTCCATCAAGGCGCCCGCACCTTCAAGCTCGCGCGCGTCATGGGCATACGCGTGTTGGAGGATGAGAATTTTTAGCCGCTGGCGAATGCTCGCGTTCTAGAGCCGGTATCCCATGGGTATCCGCTAAGCCGCCGTGTCACGCTGCACGGCCTCGCTCTGCAACAAGTCCGCGATGCTGTTGATCACGTAGTCCGGCTGGAAACCATAGCGGTCAATGTCTTCACTTCGCGTGCCGCCGCTCAAGACGAGCACGGTCCGGTAACCCATCTGCACCCCGCCCAGGATGTCCGTTTCCATCGTGTCGCCAACCATGGTGGTCTGACTCGCCGACAGGCCAATTTCCTTACGCGCCATTCGCATCATGATCGGGCTGGGCTTGCCGACGCTGAAAGCCTGCACGCCCGTCGCCCGCTCGATCATCGCCGTGATCGCGCCGCATCCCGGCCGCGTGCCCGTCTTCGTCGGGCAATTCGGGTCCAGATTCGTCGCAATCAGTTTGGCCCCCGAGAGGACGTTGTTGACCGCCGTCTCGATCATTTCGAAGGTAATGGTCCGCCCTTCTCCGACGACGACATAGTCCGGCTCTTGGTCGACAAAGGCATAGTTGTTCTCGTGCAGGGCGTTGAGCAGGCCGCCTTCACCAATGACGTATGCCGTGCCGTTCGGCTTTTGCTGCGCCAGGAACCGGGCCGTGGCCACAGCACAGGTGAACACATGCGCGTCGTGCACATCAAAGCCCATCCGCCGCAGCTTCGTCGCCACATCGCGGCGCGTCCGCTGGCTGTTGTTGGTCAAAAACAAAAATGGGATCCCCTCCGCGCGCAAGTGATTCACAAATTCGATCGCTCCCGGAATCATCTCGCTGCCGCGGTAGATCACGCCATCCATATCAATCAAAAAGCCGCGGCGCCCCAGGCGCTCCTGCGCGGGCACATTGGACTCTTCTCCATTCGTGGTCATCCGTCCGCCTCTCTCTGTTGCATGCATTCGTACCGCCACCTATCACACACCATGCATCTCTGATGTGTGACGGATGCAAGCAGCGGATGAATTGTCTGTAAATTCTCGTCAACACGTTCAGGCTCGCGCTTCACCGTGTTACCGCGATACCTGTAAACAAACAACCGGCGTGCCATCGCGCTAAGCGGGTGTCGCCAAACGGACTGAATGGGCGGCTCCTCCCGAAGCCTTCGCTACGGCGGCGGCATTTCCCACCCTGCGGTAAGAATTTGCACCAGCGGGTACCGGCATGTCGGCTTTGCGTTTCTCTGTCCTGGACTAGCAGTTGGCGCTTACCAAAGATTCACGCAAACGCAACTCAATGCTCATGCGTCGATTTGGTCGTGCAGCCGCCGCCGCATGAGACCGTTCAATTCTTCCAACAATTCCTTGATGCGCGCGTCCGTCACGTCGACCTTTTCATGCATGCGCATTTCGATGTCATGGACTTCTTGGTAGTTGTTGATGATCGCACCGACCACGAGATTGATCAGCACGAACGTGCCCAGCGTGATCCAGAGGACATGATAGAGCGTGACGAGCCAATAACTGCCGCCAAGCGCGATGCCGTCATAGCGCAGGTCGGTCCAGTCCTCACAGGTCAGCGCGCGGAAAAGTGAGAAGAACGATTCATGGAGCGTGGCGAATTCGGGCTGGGTATCGCCGAACAATTTCACGCCGATGACCGCGAAAATGTAGAAACAGATCACCATGAGCATGCCGATATAGGTCATCGAGGCGACCGATTTCGTCAACACGCGCACAATGATGCGCAGCTCGGGGATGGCCTTGATCAAGCGCAGCACGCGCAAGACGCGCAGCACGCGCAAGACGGTCGAATACGCGGCAACCTGCGGGACGAAAGCGCTTCCGACGACTACCAGATCGAACAGGTTCCAGCCATCGCGAAGATACGCCCGGGCCGAGGCCGCGCCCAAATAGCGCAAGATGATTTCGACGACGAAATAGGCGACGCAAAGATTTTCTAAAAGACGCACCGTTTCGCTGTCGATGTACGTGTCAATGCCGATGAGGAGGGCATTGAAGACGATTACCAGGATCGAGGCTTGGTTGAACGCGGCCGATTCGACGACGGACCGTATAGACATTATCGAGGACTCCTGCACATTGCGCGCTTGCTGCTTCGTGGCCTACCATCCCAATTTCACTTGAAGGCGCGGTGCATGGCCCTTCCGCGCCATAGATAGCTTATGGCAATGTCTCGAGGCGATTCCATTGAATCGAATCGCCCTGAGAACGCCGCCGAAGCGCACGGGGGAGCTGTATGCCGCACAACGACGAGACCATCATTTCGCGCCGGCGCATGCTGGGCAGCGCGGCCGTATTGGGCGCCGCGGCCGGCATCCCCCTTGGAACCGCGCAGGCCGCCACGCCCATCGAGCGTACCGGCAAGCCGCACCTGAAGCTGAGCCTGGCCGGCTACAGTTTCAATCGGCTGATGCCGCGGCGTGCTCCCATTTCCGAAGCCAAGCCGATGACCCTGCTCGACTTCGTCCGTTTCTGCGCGGACCATAATTGCGACGCCTGCGAACCCACCGCCTACTACTTTCCCGAGACCATCACCCACGAATACTTGATGGAACTCAAGGGGATGGCGTTTCGTCTGGGGCTCGACATCTCAGGCACGGCGATTGGCAACGACTTTTGCGTGGCCAATGAAGAGCGCCTCGAACAAGAGAAGGCCCAGTGCCGAGAATGGATCGACTACGCGGCGCTCATGGGCGCTCCGGTCATCCGGATTTTTGCCGGCAAGGCGCCCCGCGGAGTCACTGAAGCAGCTGCACGCGCGCAATGCATCGCGGCCATCAATGAATGCCTCGAGCACGCAGCGCAAAAAGGCGTGGTGCTCGCGCTCGAGAATCATGGAGGCCTTACGGCTACGCCGGAACAACTGCTCGCAATCGTCGAAGGGGTGGACGGCTCCCCCTGGTTTGGCGTCAATTTCGACAGCGGCAATTTCAAGACAGATGACCCGTACGGCGATCTCGCCCGCATCGCGCCCTACGCGGTGAATGCGCAACTCAAGGTATCGATCGTGCGTCAGGGGCAGCGCGAGCGGGCGGACTTCCGCCGCATTGCCGGCATCCTCCGTGATGCCGGATACCGCGGATACGTTGCCCTCGAGTATGAGGAAGATGAGGACCCGCGGCTCGCCATCCCGCCGTTGCTGGATGAATTGCGGGAGTTGATTGCCGCATGAGCGAGCCCGTCTATTCGCCGCCGCTAGCGGGGAAGCGCGGGCTCATCCTGGGGGCCGCCAATGACAAGTCGATTGCTTGGGGCGTCGCGCAAGCATGCCGCGCCGCGGGGGCTGACTTGTGCTTCAACTATGCGGGCGAAGCTTTCGAGAAGCGTGTCGCAAAGCTCATCGAGACCATGCCGGGCGCGCGCATGTTTCCTTGCGATGTGGCGTCGGATGCCTCTATCGAAGCATTCTTTACTGCCGTCGACGCTCACTGGCCCGAGGGATTCGATTTTGTCGTGCACTCGATCGCCTATGCGGAGCGGGAAGACCTGACGAAACCCTATTACGAAACGCCGCGCGCGAATTTTCATACCGCGTTGGACGTGTCGGCCTATTCGTTGGTGGCGGTCTCACGCGAGGCACGGCTCCGCATGCCAAAAGGCGGCAGCATTATGGCCATGACCTACTACGGTGCTGAGAAAGTGGTGCCCAATTACAACGTGATGGGCGTGGCAAAGGCGGCATTGGAAGCCAGCGTACGGTACCTCGCGCATGATCTCGGGCCGCAGGGCATTCGCGTGAACGCCATCAGCGCGGGGCCCATCAAGACCCTGAGCGCAAGCGCGATTAGCGGCATGCGCACGATGTTGAAGGCATACCAAGAGGTCGCTCCGTTGCGGCGCAATACCGCTACCGGCGACGTGGGCCAAGCCGCGGTCTTTCTGGCATCCAGTATGGCTTCGGCGATCACAGGCGAAGTGCTGCATGTCGATGCGGGCTATCATGCGCTGGGCATGTTTGCGAATGACGCCACGTAATCAGGGCAGCTGTTATGGCGGCAGATTTTGACAAGCTTAGACAAACGCTGCGTTCGCTCGATGGGCGGAGCTATCCCGCGTACAAAGACCTTAAGGGCGCCTACGGAATGGACGGGCTCACGCTATACGCCGACCATGTTCAAGGCGACCCGTTCGCGGCGCCGTCGAAGTTTCGGCTGCGCATGCCGATGGCCGCCGCCCAGCTGCCGCAAGACCTCTACGCAACTCGCGTCAGGCGAATCGCCTTGCAGGACTATCTGGCGCGCATGGCCGGCCGCGCGATTCAGCAATTGCGCGGGGGCAACCGGGGGAGCGGCAAGAGCGGCGTCATCCGCATCGATGCCGGCGCGCAGGAAGTGCTCGAGCGGACGGCTTGCCTTGTGACCGAAGCCTGGGCAGAACTGCGCATCGAGGCGGGGCTCC
>CAZLBS010000081.1:0-9960 GCA_964557505.1 uncultured Nitrospiraceae bacterium
TCGGCTTTTATCCGGCGGTTGAGCAACGGCGGCGCCATCGGCGCGGTCTTTCTGTTTACGGACATGACCGAACGCCGCGAACTGGAACGTGCCGCGGAGTTGAACCGGCAACTGGCCGACTTGGGCGAAATGGCGGCCGGGGTCGTGCATGAACTGCGGACGCCCCTGACCGTCATTAGCGGGCAGGCTGAACTCATTGCGCGGCGCTCGGCCAAGGACGGCTCGACGCAAGAGAACGCCCTGGCTATCGTTGCGGAATGCAAGCAGATGAACCGCACCATCGGACAGTTTCTAAACCTGGCCCGGCCCTTCGATTTGGAGTGGCGGCGCACGACCCCTGACCGCATCGCCGAGCGCGCATACGAATTGGCCCGCCCGGCGGCTGAAAAGCGGGCCGTGGCGCTGACCTGCGACGCGCCCGGCGGGCTCCCTGAGATGGAGGCAGACTTCGAGAAAGCGTCGCAAGCGCTCGCCAATCTTGCCGTCAATGCCGTTGAAGCCGCCGCCGGGCAGACGGGCGCCGTCCACATTGCGGTGGAAGCAGCCGCCCCTTACGCGGCCTTTACCGTTGCCGACAATGGCCCGGGCATCCACGTAAGCGAAAGCACCGACATCTTTCGGCCGTTCATCACCATGAAGGAAGGCGGGACCGGCTTAGGGCTCAGCATCGTCAAACGAATCGTGACCGGTCACGGTGGAAGCGTTCGCTACGACAATCTGCCGGAGGGCGGCTGCCAGTTCACTATGACGCTTCCGTTGCGGCGTGGCGTCCGGCCGCCCGAAGGTTAGGAAAGGAACTCATGCCGCGCACGCTCGATATCGCGCTGTCCGTGGATACGCTTAGCTTGCAACATTTGGGCGAAAGCCTTGCCGATGCACAGGCCGGCGGCATCTCGGAGATTGTCGTCCCTGTGGGCGACGGCGTTTTCGCACCTATGTTTGGCTACGGAGAAGCACTGATCGAGGCGGTGCGAGAGGGTGGCCTCGAGCCGCATGTGTACCTGATGGCAGCCGCGCCCGAACGACACTTCGACCGGCTGATGGGCGCAGGGGCTTCGTGCATCACCTTTCACATCGAGCGCTGCATACACCCGGACGGCGCCCTCAATTACCTCAGAGAAGCCGGCTTGGCAGCGGGCATTGCGCTCCGGCCAGGGACCTCTCTGACCGAGTTGGACTATCTGCTCTACGCCGCGAACCGGGTGATGCTTCCAATTGGGGAGCCTGGCATCCCCGCGGAGGCGCCCTCGCGAGCGCTCTTCGAACGGACGCAATTGATCACGGAAAACATCCGCTACCGGGAACTGCGGGTCGATGTGGATGTGCTCGGGGCATGCAGCGCGTATGACGCCGCGAAGGCGCACGACCGCGGCGCGGCTCGTCTTATCCTGACGAAGCTGCCCGGCACGCTGCAGCCACCGCTTGAAGCGGGCTTGCCGAAGTTTCGCGCGGAAGTCTTGGCGAAAGGCGCGGCGCGTTAACCTTGCGCCCCGCACCCGCGCCGTGCCCTTAACCTTAGTGTCGCGGCTAGGCCGCTTACGATATGCCGAGGGCGCCGTTGATGACGAGTTGCACATCCACAGCGTCGGTCACGGTGTTGTTGTCGATATCCGTGTCGACCCCGGCCGAAATGCCGAGCGCCCCGTTGATGACGAGTTGCACATCCACCGCATCGACTGCGCCGCTGTTGTCGACGTCGGCAATGAGCCCAGGCGCGGCGGTGTCGATCTCCGCGAGCGCGAGCACATAGCGGGCGTCCTGCTTCGGGGCGCTCTCGGGAAGCCATTCGGCCTGCACCACGGCATCATCCGTCATCACCTCGCCCTTGAGAACGGCGACGGCGCCGCTGTTTTCCTCATACACAATGAGTCCAAGCGCGGCCAGCGGCACATCAGAATCATCCAGAATGCCATCTTCATCTGCGTCGTCAATGCTGAAGGACAACGTCATGGGCAGCACAGGCGAAAGCCGTGCCGCGCCGCCTAGGAGGTAGGGCTCGTAGACAGCCACGGGAGCGGCCCCAGTCGCCATGGGGTCGATGGCGCTCAGATCAGCCGCCGTCCACTCGAGCGACAATACCTCAGGGGCGGTCACGGCGCCGGTGGGCACTTCCCAGACGGCCCGCTGCCGCTCGAGGCGTCCGCCCCGTTCATCGACACGCACGCGGATCGTGGCCGTGTCGGAGCCAGCTTGACGCTCGGCGAAATCGGGCACGCCGTCTTCGTCGCGATCGATGCCCATTCGGATGCCGAGTCCGCGCGGCACTGCCATGAACGTGACAGGCGATTCGCGCCCGGCCAAGTCGAAGACCCCGGACGTATCAACACGTGTGCCCGCGGCATCGTCCAGCACGAACTCGCCTGCATCGTACACACCGCCTCGAACAGCGCCGTCGATAAGCAACTTCAGCACGATATCGAGGCTGCCTTCATCCGCTTCGGCCAGCACCAGCAGGGCGTCATCTGTTACCTCCGCAGCACTGTCGAATGTGAATTGCGCGCCGACACCGGCGTGCGCATCGGCCGACGCCACGCCAGGCGGCTCGAGCAATCCTTCTGGCCCTGGAAATTCAGAACCAGCAAAGGCCATGACCAGCGCCGTCAGGTCGGCGACTTCCTGATCATTGCGCACTTCGAATGCCTCTTCGCTCAAGAACCGGGCCACCGTGTCCACGCTTCCGTCGTGCAAAACGCCGAAGCCGTGCGTCGAAACTTTGCCAGGGCTGCTCACAAATCCAAGCTTGTCATATTGATTGCGCAATTGGGCCACCTTGAAGTGCCGTTGCGTCGAGCCATCAATCGAGACGACCGCGAGATGCGCATTGCCCATGTCGTCCAGCGGGATCTCCTCGAACACGCTGCCATTCAGCACGGTGTTCGTACCGGCCCCCGTGGGCAGCGAATGGCACTGCACGCAACTAATCGCGTTGCCATCTAGCCGGCGGCCAAATTGGGAGCCCGACCCGCGGTAGAGTTCCAGACCCCGCTGCGCGTTGCCATTCGGCATGGGCTGACCTTCCGGTGCGAAAAGCCCGCTGGTGTATTGCCCTGGCAAGGGCAGGTCCGCCGGCAGACTGTTGTCCAGTCCCCGGAATGGATTGGGCGGAAAATGAATGGTGGCGAGATAGTCCCTGAACTCCCGCATTTCCTCGGGCGTCAATTGCCGCTCAGCGCCTTGCAGGTTGGTAAAGGCCGGATTAAATTCTTCTATGCCAGCCCGGTCTCCGCGCCAGTGCAGCGGCTCCGTCCCGATGATGCCCTGAAAGGTCTGCGTGGTCATGGGGCCTTTCATCGGATGCAGGCTGGTTTCGATGCCGGCAGCGGCAATGCTCACGCCCGCGCCGCGATTGATGAACAGCTCGGCATCGGAGGGAAAGCCCGTTAAGACATCGCCGAGCCGTTGCATCTCGCCCGCCGGATCGCCCAAATCCCATGCCAGTCGGTCCATCCGGCCATCGATATGGCACGACGCGCAACTGACCATGCCCAGGCCGCTGTTCCTGTGGGTGTCGAAGAGATGCTTCCGGCCCGTTTTGATCTCCTGGGGCGTGGGATCGTAGAAGGGGACGCTGGCCACGCGCCGCCAAAGCTGGGTGTCGATGACGGTAAGGCGCCCGGCGAAACGGCTCAGGACGTACAGGTAGCCGCGGGATTCATCGAGTACCAGGCCCGTCGGGCCCTCGGGCACGCGGCGTGCGTCCAGCCCTGCAATGCGCTGTCCACCCGCATCGACCGCAATCACATTGTTCGAGCCCATTCCGGCGACATAGCCCGTGCTGCCATCGCCTGTCCACACAATGGCCCGCGGGTCGCCAATCGACTGAAAGCGCGCGCTAGCATTGACCTGCCCGTCAAAGTACGGTTCAGCGATGCCGTGTTCTTCGAGTTGAGCGTTCGCCAAATGCCCTGCATTGAGATCAATCACGGGATTCGGCCCATCTGGCCCATTCAAGAATCCCATCTGCACCCGGAGGAAGCGGCCATTCAGAACAGGTTCGTAGCGCACTTCATTGATTGCGTCGGAGCCAACGATGGTCACGGCGCCATCCGGGCGAACCGCCAGCGCCATCGCCGAATTCATTTGGGTGACTTCTTCGGCGACGGGTGCTGCCTCGAGGGTTTCCGTATCCACCGCGACCACGTCGTACGACAGCAGTTTCCAGCCCGGAAAGCGCCCGGAGAGTTCCGCTTTCTCACCATCGATGTAGGCGCTCCAGTCCGCGCCGTTGTCATCGAGCCAGCGACCATCCGGCTGCTGCCGAACGATCAGCCCCGTGCGCGGCGCGGGGCGGTTCATCGGGTTGATGGGCGGGTCAAAACCTAAGCCGTCATTCGGCGCCTGCCCATTAAAGAGTCCGCCATACGGATTCTCCGGATCCGTTATGGCATCGTTCGGCGGAAACGAAATCGTGTCCGTGCCGTCGGCGCCCCCGCCAATGATCGTGGTGCCATTGCCCGCTTCGAACAGCGCCGCATAGACCTTCCCCCCATCGGCCGATACGCCGAGCGCGCGTGGGTCTTCACCAATGATGGGGACCTCGACCGGCGGCGCCGAGAGATTGCTTAGATCAAAGACTTGGACCAGATTGGCTTGGGAACAGCTGATGAATGCACGGCCATTCGCAAAGACCACATCGGCAGGCTCATCGGCAGTCTGGAGAGTCGCGGCGACCACCCCCGCGGTCAGGTCGATCACGCTGACCGTGTCGCTGATTTGGTTGACGGCCCAGAGTTCGGTCTCGTTGAGGAAGCGCACGCTCACCGGGTCATACCCAACCGGGATGCTGCCGATGTTCACGGGCCGCCGGCGCGCAACATCAAACAGCTCCACGCGGTTGTCCGCCGTATTGCAGACCGCCAGCACAGCGCCGGATGGACTCAAATCCATCGGATGCACATGCGGCTTTTCAAAGTTGACGTAGTTAGGATTGATGGCCCCGAGAAGAAGCGTAATTAGCGCAGCCGCAGCATTCAACGTGCCGACTCCCAGATTGGCAACCCGATGGTTCCTTAGATTGCGGGCGTGCCGCTGTGTATGCGCACGTGAAACCCCGCTGCGCATCATTTGTTCCCTGCGCAACGGGAATAGACGTTAACTGCCCGGCAGGCGCCGGAACTGAAGACTAGCAGATGAGCCCTGTACGTGCCACCGGCCCGGTTTATGAAATGCCGAGCGCGCCATTGATAACAAGTTGAATGTCGACTGCATCCGTCACGGTACTCTGGTCGATATCGGTGTCGAAGGCTACCGGCAGGCCAAGCGCGCCGTTGACGACCAATTGCACATCCACGGCATCCACACTGCCGCTGCCGTTTACATCAGCCGCCGGGCCGGACGGCGCTGCGCCCGCTTCTGCAAGAGCAAGCACATAGCGGGGGGCATCGAGCAGAAAATCTACCGGCTGCCATGAGCCGGAAATCGTGCGGTCCTCCGCATTGATGTGACTGTCCAGCACCTCGACCGTGCGCTCGGCCTCCTCCACAACGATAAGGCTCAGGGATGCCACCGGAACATCTGTCCCGTCGACGATGCCGTCTGCATCGTCATCGCTGAAGGTGAAGGTCAGTGTGGACGGCTCGCGCATGAAACGGGCATTCGCGCCGCCCAACCGGAAGAAGTCATATGCATCAATTGGCGTCACCCCCGGAGCACTTGCCTTTACGAAGCTCAGGTCGGCAGTGACCCACTCGAGCGTCAATTCAACCTCCTTGGTCATGACGCCCTCGGGAACTTCCCACAAGACCCGGCGCCGCTCGAGCACGCCGCCATCCGTATCCACGCGGGCGCGAACGGTCTCGGGGTCGGTGTCCGCGCGCCGCTCCTCATAGTCGGAGATGCCATCTTCGTCGAGGTCGATGCCCAACCGCACGCCGAGACCCCGCGGCACGGCCGTATAGGTCACGGGAGACTGACGGCCCGTGGCGATTGTCAACGCGAGCGCGGGCAGCGTTTCTCCATCGGCATCGTCGAGCCTAAACAACTCCTCCTCATAGACCCCGCCCCGCAAGTCGCCGTTGACATTCATCTTCATGATGATGTCGAAGTGGTTTTCGCCGGCTTCGGCCAAGATAGTTTCCAGTTCGGGCGGCAATTCGTTAATGCTGTCTACCGTGAATTGCGCGCCCAGCCCGCATGCACGTCGGCCGATACCGGGTTCGCCGGCGCGCGTGTACCGCCATGTTGCGAGCCGGCGAAGGACATAAGGAATGCCGTCAGGTCCGCGACCGCTTGATCGCTGTTGAGGTTGAAGACCGTCTGACTCATGAAGCGCGCGATCGTATCCACGCTGCCATCGTGAAGATAGCCGAAGCCATTCGTAGATACCCGGCCTGGACTCATCACGAACCCCAGTTTCTCGTGTTGATTTCGAAGGTGCGCAATCTTGAAATGCCGCTGCGTCGACCCATCAACCCCCACGATAGCCAGATGGCCATTTCGGTCCTCACCCTCAGACGGGCTTCCAAAACCGCGTGCCGCCGCCTGGCTCCCGCTGGAACCCGTAGGGAAGGCATGACATGCCGAGCAGTTGAGGGAAGCTTGCACCAGCTGCCGGTCGATCGTCGTGCCTCTGCCCACAAAGAGATCCGAGCCCCGTTGCGCATTGCCTGGCGGCAACGGCTCGCCTGGGGGGCCGAAACGTCCGCTCGTGTATTGGCCCGGCAGCGGCATGTCCCCCGGCAAGCTGTTGTCCACCTCGCGAAACGGATTCGGTGGGAAGTGCAGCGTCCTCAAGTAGTCCTTGAATTCGCGCATCTCTTCAGGCGTCAGGCGCCGGTCCGCGCCCTGCAGATCGGTGAAGGCTGCGTTGAAGTCTTCAATGCCCTCGCGGTCGCCCCGCCAGTGAAACGGCTCCATGCCGATGATGCCCTGAAAGGTCTGCGTCGTCATCGGGCCCTTCATTGGATGCAGGGTCTTGTCTATCGGCACCCCAAAGTCTTCCAGCGTTTCAAATTGACTTACAAAGATATCTGCGTTGAAGGGCTCCCCTGTCGCCACATTGCCAACCAAGAGGGTCTTGCCCGCGGGGTCTCCGAGGTCCCAAGCCAGCCGGTCCATGCGTCCGTCGATATGGCACGACGCGCAGGAGATCATGCCAAGACCGCTGTTCTTGTGGGTGTCGAACAGATGCTTCCGGCCATCCTTGATTTCGTCAGGGGTCGGATCGAAGAACGGTGCATACGACACGCGCCGCCACTGCCGCGTATCAATGACCGAGACTCTTCCGGCAAAGCGATTGAGCACATAGAGAACGTTTCGAGATTCATCGAGCACCAGACCAGTCGGCCCCTCATCGACCTGAAGCGCTGGCATGCCTGGAATGCGGTTTCCCGATGCATCCACGGCAATCACATTGTTGGAGCCCATGCCCGCGATGTAGCCCACGCTGCCGCTGCTGTTCCAAACGAGCGCGCGCGGATCGCCGATGGATTCCCGCCGGGCCTCAAGCGGCACGCTGCCATCGAAGTAGGCGTCAGCCACGCCGTGCTGCTCCGCCTGCGCGGCCGCCAGGTGCGCCTCGTTTAGATCGACGACCCGATTCGGCCCGTCAGGGCCATTGAGAAACCCAAGGTTCACGCGCAAGAAACGGCCATTGAGCACGGGCTCGAAGCGCACCTCGTTGGTGGCGTCCGTGCCAGCGAGCGTCACCGTACCTTCAGGGCGAACGGCCAACGCCATCGCGGCATTTACGTGGGTCGCCTCTTCGGCAACCGGAGATGCCTCGAGCGTCGCCGTGTCAATGGCGACTACGTCATACGAGAGCAGCTTCCAGCCGGGAAAGCGCCCCGAGAGTGCGGCCTTGTCCCCGTCGACGTACGCGCTCCAATCGGCGCCATTGTCGTCGAGCCAGCGCCCATCCGGCTGCTGGCGCACAATCAATCCCGTCCGCGGTGCAAGCTGATTCCTTGGATTCAGCGGTGGGTTGAAATCCCCCCCGGCGTTCGGCGCCTGCCCATCCCGCAGTCCGCCATAAGGATTGTCCGGGTCGAGGATGGCGTCACTGGGCGGGAAAGAAATGATGATCGTGCCGTCTGAACCGCCGCCGATGATCGTCGTGCCGTTGCCCGCTTCGAACAGCGCCGCATACACCTTCGTGCCATCGGGCGATACGGCTAATGCCCGGGGATCTTCCCCTATAATTTCAACATCGACCGGCGGCTGCGAGAGATCCGTCAGGTCAAACACTTGCACGAGATTCGCCGGCGAGCACGACACGAACGCACGGGCGCCGGCAAACACCAGATCCGATGGTTCGTCCGCCGTCTGCAGCGTCAACACGGGGACACCCGCTGTCAGGTCAATGATGTTGATCGTATCGCTGATGTGGTTGACGACCCACAATTCCGCGTCCGAATAAAAGCGCACGGTAACCGGGTCATAACCGGCCGCGACGCTGCCAATGCTTTCAGGGCGGAGCCCCGTAACATGAAACAGCTCCACACGGTGCGCGGCTGTATTGCACACCGCCAGTACCGCGCCCGATGGACTCAAGTCCATCGGGTGAACATGCGGCGATTCAAAGTTTGGCGTTATTGCCCCCAGAGCGATTGTTAAGAAAGCGGCGATGGCGCCCACCCTATAGCCTCCCCATTATAAATTTCATGAACTAGCGAAGCGCGTTCATCGGCCCTGACTCTCCTCGCATGGCCCCGGCCTGTGTGAACAGTAGTCACATTCGAATTAGCCAGGCCCAGTCTAACGTAGTTTGGCGGAAAAGCCAAGCATTAAACGCGCAATTCGATTGCGGCGCACCTGAATGGACGTGCGCCTACCGTCACTGCTAGGGCTTTGGTTCCCCAAGCGGCACGAGGATGTCGCTTTCCATCATCCAGGGCGGCGCCCAGGGGACGTCGTACATCGCGATGGCAGGGGCGCTTGCGGGCTCGAAGCCGTCGCGCGTGATCAATTGGACGAGCCTGGCCGCGGCGTTGCCGGCGCGCGCTTCAGACTGATACCCCCGCAACGATAAGGCAGCCACCCGGCGCTCCGGAATCTCGCGCAACCGCACGCCGCCGCTCTTGGGATTGGGCAAGTCTTCCATGCCGTACTCCGCGGGCATGACGAAGCCGGTGGTGAACGCGCCGCTCCCGTTCATGGGCCCATTCTGCAGGGGCGGCGTCATGGCGGCAGGCACGTCTCCGTTACTCTGCGACGCCGGCTCATGCAACACAGGCGAGGTCATTGCGATCTTTTCGTTGGGCTCGTTCCCCCCAAAAATATAATCCGCCACATCCCGGAAGCCACGGTTCATAGTGCCCATGAAACTCCCCTCGTTCGTGGCTTCGGCGACAATCATGGGGGCATACGCGCGAATCTCATACCCTGGGCGCCGCTCGACGACTTCATACTGCGGCTGCTCGATGCCGCGCACGGGCAACCACCCGATCAGGCTCCACACGCCCGCCAAGACGGCGGCGGCCCCAGCGCCGATATAGAGTGCGATCTTCATTCCTGCCGCTCCTTCGCTTATGCTGCGCTTCCGTCCTAAAGAACCTAAGAATAGCACGGCATCTTCCAGGGGAATGCGTGCGTTCCCAGAGTTGCACGTGCCGCTGCTCACACATAGAATGGCGCGGTGCAGCAGGTTAGGCCGCTGCAAAACCGCGCCAGGCATGCAAGGATGATCGCCTACGTGAAAGTGTTTGCCGCATGAATACTCCCCGCGAAAATGGGCTCAGCACCTACCTCGCGGAGATTTCGCGCATTCCGCTGCTTTCGGCTCAGGAAGAGAAGCGCCTGGCCCGGCTGGCACGCGAGGGCGACGCCGAGGCACGCCGCAGGCTCATCGTGGCCAATCTGCGCCTTGTGGTCAGCATCGCCAAGAAGTACCTCTATTACGGCCTGCCCATGCAAGACCTGGTCGAGGAAGGCAACATCGGGCTCATGAAGGCCGCCGAGCGATTCGACCCGGAGAAGGGCTGCCGCTTCTCGACCTATGCCACCTGGTGGATCCGCCAAGCA
>CAZLBS010000082.1:0-2291 GCA_964557505.1 uncultured Nitrospiraceae bacterium
GTGTTCTCCGGATCGTACAGCAGCTGGACATCGCCGCTGCTCACCGTGCCGCTCGACCAATTCTGCATTCGCATGAGCACGGGCACCGCGGCGGTGTATCAGCTCACCAAGGAGTCGTTCACCCGCGCCCTGCAAGAGGGGCTCGATGGGCAGGCCTTCATCAACTTCCTGATGGAGCACAACCGGGGGGGCGGCTTGCCCTCGAACGTAAGCCAAACGCTCGAAGACTGGCGCGGCGGCCTCAAGCGCGTCCGCGTCCGGACCATCAACGTCATCGAGTCCGACGACCCCCTCGTCATCGCCGACCTCCTCCACCGCCGCGGACTGCGCAAGCACGTTGAACAACCCGACCCCAAGCGCCTCGTCACCTTCCAGAAAATCTCGAAAGCCGAACTCATCAAAGGCCTCGAAAAGGAAGGCTTCGTGATTCAGTGACGATTCAATTGTTCCGCAAACGGTTTGTGCTCAATCTGCATCTACCCGCTCCACGGTCAGCCATTCGGCGCGCTTAGCTCCTGGATGAATAAACCGGTACCGCCCACACTTGGGGCATTGATTTAAGCACCCCACGAATTCGGCGGCTTCATGCGCAATAAGCGGAAAGCGCTTGTCGCGATCTGGTTCATCAAGATGGCTGGCCGCGTGGCGGATAAACTCTTCGTACCGATCGTTTCTGATAACGGCGTAAGCTTTCGCGCTCAGATCCATCAACGCATCGACAGACGCAGGGACATATCCACACGGACAACGCATCGTATCCTTTCCGGGCATCTCTCACGGCGTCTCTGTGAGCGACCCATGTTCCTTCCCTATGTATAGCGCAAGGTGCGCTTGGCGGTAAAGGCTCCATGGATGGCGGTGAGGCGTTGGGCGATGGCAATGGGGTTCTGGCCGGATTCCAGCTGCTGGCGAAGGCCGGGGCCGCCGGCGAGCGTGTCGAAAAAGTCGATGTACTCGAACTGGGTGGGATGGACTTTTTGATAGGCCTGGAGGATGGCGAGTGCAAGGGTGAAGGGGCGAATGAGCCGCGCGTCAGTTACGGCAATGCGCAGCCCCTTACATGTTTGATCTTGATACCGCGGGCTCGCCGCCTTGCCGGGGATGGATTCCGGCTTAAACATCGCGATGCTGACTTCGGCGCCGCGAAGGGCCTCGGGCTCGAGTGCGCTGAGCACATCATTGGGCTTCACCCACGGAGCGCCGCAGAGCTTGAAGGGTGTCGGCGTGCCGCGTCCCTCGCTAAGATTCGTCCCCTCGAAAAGGCACATGCCGACGTAGAGCAAGGCCGTCTCGAAGTCCGGCATGTTCGGGCTGGGCGGGCGCCAAGGATACGCGCACTGGTCGAAGTAAAATTTGCGCTCCCAGTTATCCGCCGTCTCGACCATGACGGTGGGCTCGGGGTCGAGTTCGTGCTTGGCGAAATACAGCGCCATCTCGCCAAGGGTGAGGCCATGCCGCACGGGCACGTCAGCCGAGCACACGAGCGAGCCGACCCGCTCGGGCATTGGCCCCTCGAGGATGAGTCCGCCCAGGGGATTGGGCCGGTCGAGCACGAGCACGGGCTTCTTCGCCCGCGCGCATGCGGCCATGCAGGCTTTCATCGTGGCGATGTAGGTGTAATAGCGTGCGCCAATGTCGGGGAGATCGACGACGAAGAGATCAATCTCCTCGAGTTCAGCCTGACTCGGTTCGCTGCGCTCGCCGTACAGGCTGACGATGGGCGCCGGCCCAAGTTCGTTGCGGACGTGTTCGCCTGCTTCTGCCTGGCCCTTGAAGCCGTGTTCCGGGCTATAGATGATGTGCAGCCTTGCCTCGGCTGGCGCGTGCTTCAACACCTCCAGGATGCTGCGGCCCATCTGATCGATCGCCGCCGTGTTGGTGAGCAAGGCATAGCGCTTACCCTGCATCGGCTCGAAGCGGCTCTGCAGCATGCTGTCCAAGCCCGTGTGCACCGCCGTGCTGCGTTGATACAGCGCATCGCGCACCCCGTCGAAGAAGGTGCGCCGAAAGAGCCGGTTGTTCCGCCGGCTCCGGCTGGGGTGACACGTGTTGCCAAGGAGCATCGCGTAGATGCCCCGCTCGCGATCGAGCCACAGGCTCGTGCCAGTCCACCCGGCATGGCCGATGGCCTTGCGTGAGGGCAAGTAGCCCATCCAGCTCGAGCGCCATGGATCGAGTTGCCAGCCGAGCCCCTGCCAAGGATAGTGGGGCACTTGCCCGACCTCGCTGGCCTCGTCGAGCGTTTGCTCGCTGAGCAGTTTGCCGTCTAACAAGCCTTGGCAAAACTTGGC
>CAZLBS010000082.1:2301-9929 GCA_964557505.1 uncultured Nitrospiraceae bacterium
CCCCGCGATGCCCCCGACGGCGAAGGCGTTTTCGTCATGCACCTCGCCGGCGATCACGCGCTGCCGCCATTGGCAGTCTTCCGTCGCGGCGACATTCTGAGCCCAAGCTTCAGGCGGATTGAACGCCGTGTGCGTCATGCCGAGCGGCTTGAAGATTTTCTCCGCACAATACGCATCAAGCGGCTGCATGGCCACCAGTTCGACGAGTTTGCCGAGCATCATGAACCCAGCGTCCGAGTATCGCCGCCGGCTGCCGGGCGTCCAGTCGATGCCCCGCGCGGCATACAGTTGCAGGATGCCATCGACGCTGTCGACATCGCGGTAGTGCGGGAAGCCGGCAATGAGCCCCGACGTGTGCTGCAACAACTGGCGCACAGTGATGCGCTGCAGAATCGGCAAAGGCACATAGGTGCTCGCGGCAGCATCGAGATTGACCGCGCCTTGCTCGGCTAGCTGCAAGACCGCGGTGGTCGTGGCAACCGTTTTGGTGATTGAAGCCAAGTCGTAAAGCGTGTTGGGCGTGGCGGGGAGCGATGCGCCCACAGTCTGGCGAAAACCCGCCGCATCGTGAAACACGATGGCGCCGCCGTAGCCAACCAAACCCACGGCGCCGGGGGCGTCCGACTCACGCACCGCTGCGACGAGGGCTTGCGCCATGACAGATTTCATGGCGGCGGCATCCATCTGCTTACGCGCCTCTCGAATAGCTCGCGGTGACCGTGCTTGCCAGGCCGCCGCGGGGATTGCAGGCTATCTCGATGGTCATGCTGAGCGGGTCACATGCGCGCACGAGATCTTCAAGCATGCGGTTGACAAGGTGCTCATACCAGATGCCCACATCGCGGTACGACAGCAAGTAGTACTTGAGCGAGCGAAGCTCGATGCAGTGCCGGTAGGGCTTGTACATGATGGTGACGCTGGCAAAATCGGGCAGGCCGGAAAAGGGGCAGACCGACGTAAATTCATCCGTCGACGTCGCGATCTCCATCGGGCCGCCGACGGGCTTGTCCGCATATTCATAGTCGAAGCACTCGAGCACATCGCTGTCGATCGCTTCCGGTCCTTTGAAGGGCAGACTGCGATCGAGCGCATGAAATTGGGCCTTCGCCTCGGGCGTCGGGGGTTGATCCATGGGCTAAGAAGACTCGCCCGCGGGTTGTTGCCCTTCAGCCGCCTTACGTGCCCGCCGCACCGAAATGAACGACCACACGCACAATGCCACGAATCCCACCGACAAGACACACATGATCGCCTGGGCGACCACAGCCTGCGGCCGCTCGACCTCCGCGCCCATCGCCATCTCGAGCAGGCCGGGCAATCCGCGGGCAGAGCCAAGGGCGCCCAACAAGCCTATCGCCGCAGCGGCATGCATTGCATGCTTCAAAAACCGCTCTTGAATCGCGAGGATGCCCGCGATCAGCACCGGCAATCCAAAGAGCGCCGGGATTAGCGCTGTCCAACTCGCCATGCCGGAGCCGAAATAGCCGCCGACTCCGAGCACAACTAAAATCAATCCGTACGCGATGGTCACATATGGCACATCTGTATCCCCATGTTTGCTGAAAAAACGTCACTTGCCACGGTAAATGCATCGGGCCGTGCACGTTTCGGCGACGGCGACAGCCTCAAGCTCTGGCACATCCGGAACGAGGCGCTGCCAAATCCATTGGCTCAATCGCTCCGACGTCGCGTTCTCAAGCCCGGCAATGTCGTTGAGGCAACGGTGGTCGAGAGCAGTGTAGACCTGCTCCATAGCCCCCCGCAACCGATCCAACGGCCCGCCCGCCGCGGCTATTTCCACCCGAAAGCTGTGCCCATGCATCCGGCGGCATTTGTGCGGCGTGGGCAGGTTGGGCAAGAAATGCGCCGCCTCGAAGGTAAAGCGGAGGCGTTCGCCCAGGCCATGCCGCGGGTCCGGTGCTGCCGCCCTGGGAGCAAAGGCGTTGTCCCCCACAATGCCGACGTGGACCGCTTTCAAGCTGGGGATAGCAGGCGCAATCATCTCGCGAATGTAGTTGCGCAGCACCGCGAAGGTGACGTCGTCAACGCCCAGCACCTCGTTCAGCATTTGATGATCAAGCCGCTGAAAGACGGGGCGGAATGCCTCGCTGATTCCCCGTAATCGACGACCCAGGCGAGTTGCTCATCGCACTCCGCCTCGGCGCTCACCTCGACGGCGTAGCTGTGGCCGTGCATCCGCGCCGTGCGTTCGCCGCCGCCCCCATTGGCGTGTGCTGCCTCAAAGGTAAATGTCTTGATAACCTCAGCCCGCATGGTCGATCACACGCCTTTCGCATCAGGCGCCCAAATGAACTTATGCATCTGCAGTTGAAAGCGCACGCCAAGCTTGTCCTCGATGATCCAATCGACAATGTCGCGCGGCTCGATCCGCCCGAACACAGGCGAAAACAGCACTGCCTTGACGCGTTCGGACAACGCGTGCTGCCGCACGGCGTCCCGGCTCCATTCATAATCGCGTCGGCTTGCAATGACAAATTTCACTTCGTCGCGCCCGGTCAGCAAAGCGATATTGTTCCAATCGTTGCGGTGTGCTTCGCCGCTGTCCGGACACTTCAGGTCCATAATTTTGATGACGCCCGCGGGCAGCCGCGTGAGCGGATAGGCCCCGCTCGTTTCGCACAGCACCGTGTAGCCCTTCGCGAGCAAGGCCTCCCCCAGCGCGTACACATGCTTCTGCGCCAACGGCTCTCCGCCTGTAATCTCGACCAAGCTGCAATCAAACGCATCGCACTGTTCGACGATGTGTTCGACGTTCATCTTCTCGCCGCCGTAAAAGGCATATTCCGTATCGCACCACACGCAGCGCAAGGGACACCCCGTAAGCCGGACAAACGTGCACCGCTCCCCCGCCCACGTCGATTCCCCCTGAATGGAGGTGTAGATTTCGGTGATGGTGAGGTTCACTGTGCTGTCCATATAGCTGGCGGAGCCGTGGCGAGTCGCGAACTCACTGGGGTGTACGCAGACGCTTGTCGAGAAGCAACGAGATTGCGTCTTCTCGCTTCAGGTTTTCTATATCCTCATGCATAGGGTTCACCAGATAATTACGCTCGAAGGGGATGACCGCGGATGGCACCGAGAGTACCATGCGCTCGGCGTTTTGAAACCAGACTTCTCCCAATTCTTGAGTCGTAGAAGTGTAATGAACCCCATGCCACTCGGCTGGCAAGCTGTCCACATCAACCTCGTTTAGTTGCCTGGGCTCGAATGAGAATCTGATGGCTGCGTATTCCGGGAGGAGAAAAGTCGCTTGCGTATTGACCAGAATCTCAAGAAGGGCCAACGCAAATGAACTTGAAGCGTAGACTACTGGCGTCCCTTTCTTGTTCCACCTGCCACCAGCTTCCTTTGCACCAATCCCGGTGAAAGCAGAATCCAAATACTGAGGAGGTGTGAGTCTCCAAGCCTTGATCACGTTTAGAAGACCGAGTGCTGAATCCGAGTGAGGATGTCCTCAACTTCACGGGCGCCCGGTTCAGTGTCTGCCACCTCCAGTGGCGTGGCGCCATCAAGCGCAGGCAGCCTTGTCTTCAGCCATACGCGGGCCTTTTCATCACCTTGCAGCACATCTCTAGCACGCAACCGGAGCCTTTCAATTCTCAAGAGGCGTTCCGACTCGTCGGGTTCAAAACTCGCCTTCGCACTTCGACTTCGTGCGCTGGCAAGTTGTGGACTTATGTGCACAATTTTCCCAAGCTCCGTAGGAGACAGCTGCAACTCATCTGCAATTCTCTTGTAATGCGTAGTCTTGATTCCTTTACGAACGATGCTCCGTATTTCCAGATTGCTGCCGTGTATAAGCACGTTCTCCAAGCCCTGAGCCTCGAGTCTCCGCACCTTTTTCGGGACGGTCTTTCCCTGCGCCGGGCGATACTGACTTGACACGTGCTGTACGGGCGGGGATTTCATCTTTCTGGCCACAAGAATGCTCCGGTTCCGTGCGATTTACTCGCTAGAAGATAGCACTTCATGACTCCAGTCTTATACTCGGATGGCTTCAGACCAAAAAACCAAGCCGCCCGCCCGGCGTGGCCTTGGCGTGTTGGGGGACGCCTTAGCCTTGCCGGACGGGCGGGCTCTACTTGAACTTACTGACGGCCGTGGGCAGGCGTTACATCATGCCTTCCATGCCGCCCGCTCCGGCGCCCGCGCCTGCCGGTTCGTCTTCCGGCATGTCGGCGATGAGCACTTCCGTGGTAAGCAGGAGGCCTGCCACGCTAGCGGCATTTTGCAAGGCGGTACGCGTCACTTTGGTCGGGTCGATGACGCCCGCCTTCAGGAGGTCTTCGTACTCTCCCGTGTCCGCGTTGTAGCCGGTTGAGCCCTTTTTGGCTTTCACTTGCTGAACGATGGTCGCGCCTTCTTCACCCGCGTTCGCGGCGATCATGCGGAGCGGCTCTTCGAGCGCGCGCGCCACAATCTTGGCGCCGACCGCTTCGTCGCCATTCAGGGTGGTGCTCAGGTTGCCCGCGGCGTCCTGGCAGCGAATCAACGCCGTGCCGCCGCCCGGGACGATGCCCTCTTCAACCGCCGCGCGAGTCGCGTGCAGCGCATCTTCCACGCGCGCCTTCTTTTCCTTCATTTCAATCTCGGTGGCCGCGCCGACATTGATCACCGCGACGCCGCCCGCGAGCTTGGCAAGCCGCTCCTGAAGCTTCTCGCGATCGTAGTCGGAGGTGGTCTCCTCGATTTGACGGCGGATGAGATTGATCCGGCCCATGATGTCGGCGCTTGCGCCCGCGCCTTCGACAATGGTGCTGTTGTCCTTGTCGATGACCACGCGCTTCGCCCGGCCCAGGTCGGCCAGCGTGAGATTTTCCAGCTTCATGCCGAGGTCTTCGGTGATCGCCTTACCGCCGACGAGCACCGCGATGTCCTGGAGCATCGCCTTGCGGCGGTCACCGAAGCCCGGGGCCTTCACCGCCGCCACCTGGAACGTGCCGCGGATCCGGTTCACCACGAGCGTCGCCAGGGCTTCGCCTTCCACGTCTTCCGCGATGATCAGCAAGGGCTTGCCGCTCTTCGCGATTTGCTCCAGCAGCGGAAGCAGGTCCTTCAGATTCGAAATCTTCTTTTCGAAGATGAGGACATAGGCGTCCTCGAGCACGCACTCCATCGACTCCTGATCCGTAACGAAATAGGGCGACAGATACCCTTTGTCGAATTGCATGCCCTCGACAACGTCCAGCGTCGTGTCGATGCCCTTGGCCTCTTCCACCGTAATCGTGCCGTCGTTGCCGACCTTTTCCATGGCCTCCGCGATGATCTTGCCAATCTCGTGGTCGTTGTTCGCTGAGATGGCCGCCACGCTCTTGATGACATCGCTGTCGGCGACCTTCTTGCTTTGCTTGGCCAATTCGTCGACGACCGCTTCGACCGCTTTGTCGATGCCGCGCTTCAAGCCCATGGGGTTGGCCCCGGCCGTCACATTGCGCAGGCCTTCCTTGAAGATGGATTCCGCCAGCACCGTTGCCGTCGTCGTGCCATCACCGGCCACGTCCGACGTCTTCGACGCCACTTCCTTTACCATCTGCGCGCCCATGTTCTCGTACTTGTCCTCGAGTTCGATTTCCTTGGCGACGGTCACGCCGTCCTTGGTCACCGTCGGGGCGCCCCACTTTTTGTCCAGCACGACGTTGCGGCCCTTCGGACCAAGCGTCGACTTCACGGCTCTGCTCAGCTTTGTCACGCCCGAGAGAACCCCCCGGCGTGCTTCTTCGCCAAACTCAATCTGTTTCGCGCTCATATGCATCAGCTCCTTGGTTTACATGCTTAGAGAAGGCTGGCGGACCCGTTCGGGCGCCTTACTCGATAACCGCGAGGACATCGTCTTCGCGCATGATGATGTGCTCTTCCCCGTCGATCTTCACCTCGGTGCCTGAGTATTTGCCCATCAGGATGCGATCGCCCTTCTTCACTTCAAGCGGCGTAACGCTCCCGTCATCGGCCTTTTTCCCAGGGCCCACTTCAACGACCTTGCCCTCTTGCGGCTTCTCTTTTGCCGAATCCGGGATGATGATGCCGCCCTTCACCGTTTCTTCCGGCTCTTCCCGCTTCACCAAAATCCGATCTGCCAACGGACGTACTTTCATTGCTGATCTCTCCTTACAACGTGTTGCCGAACCCATAAGCCCGGAAAGCGGGCTGTCCCGCATGCCGCGCGGGATGCCATCGCTTGTGGTTAGGCCTTAAGTGTAATACGCCAATTTGGCATTTGTCAAGCACTCCAAATGCGCGAGTGCCAGCATGCTGAGCCAGGCTTTAACTTTGTCATTTGTAATGCTTTACGACTCAATTCGACATCAAGACTACTGGACAAGAGACTATGCATTTCAATTTTTGCCATTTTGGCACAACGCTAGCCACCAACAGATTCAAGTGCTAAGCCGCACGCCAAACTTGATGGACGACCACGTGGTCAAGGAGGGGTGTCGCTTCATTATGGCGAGGTATCCGGGGCGTGCTACACTTCGGGTTTATTTTGCGGGGGAGTTCTGGTGACGCGTCTGGTTTCTGTCGTTGTGCCCTTCTATAACGAGGAGGCGAATGTGCCGCTGCTGGCCGAACGCATCGAGCGCGTATTCGCGGACTTGCCGGAATATGGCTTCGAGTGCCTGCTCGTCAATGACGGCAGCACAGACGGCACGCGCGAGGCCATCGAGGCAGCCGCGGCCCGCAATGCGGCCTTCCGTCCAATCCACCTTGTGCGCAACAGCGGTCAATCCGCGGCGCTCGTGGCGGGCATGCGCCGGGCGCAGGGGGCCTTTATATTGACCCTCGACGGCGACCTTCAGAATGACCCGGCCGATTTCCCGAAGTTCTTGGAATTGCTTGAGGACCATGATTGCGTCTGCGGCTACCGGGCCAACCGCAAAGACACGTGGGTCAAGAAGTTTTCCAGCCGGGTGGCCAATGCGGTCCGCAATGCGGTGCTGCACGACGGCATCCGCGATTCTGGCTGCGGAGCCAAAGGATTCCGCCCGGTCTGCTTGGACTACATCGTGAGCTTCAATGGGCAGCACCGCTTTTTCGCGGTGCTCATCCGGGCGGCAGGCCTTCGAATTGCCGAGGCGCCGGTCTCGCATCATCCGAGGCAGCATGGCGAATCGAAGTATGGCATTCACAACCGGCTCTGGCGGGGCATTTACGACATGTTCGGGGTCGCGTGGCTGCGGCGCCGGTACGTACCGATTCACGTCGAAGGAGAAGACTAGGTGTTCGAGGAGTTCGCCGGCCATGCTTGGTACCTGATTGTCATCGGCATTGCCGGTACGCTCATCTTTTACAGCCGGTTTTACGTCCAGTGGATCGCGAGCGAACTCCGCGGCAAAAGTTATGTGCCGCCTGTCTTCTGGTATCAGAGTTCGCTGGGCTCCTTCTTGTTGCTGATTTGGGCCTGGGTCACGCAATCGCCAGTTGGTGCGTTGAGTCAAAGCGTCAACCTCGTGCCCTACTCGCGCAATCTCATTCACATCTGGCGCGAGCAGGGCATCCTTTCCAAGCGGCTCAACATCGTGACGCATGCCATCGTCGCGCTCGTTGTGGCGGCAGCACTTACCGTCGTGGTGGTCGTGTGGTGGCGCGAGTGGGACAAAGCACAAGAAGCC
>CAZLBS010000083.1:0-9919 GCA_964557505.1 uncultured Nitrospiraceae bacterium
TCACGCCATGTGAGCACGCTTGTCAAGTGTTTCGCACTTAGAACAATCCGATGGTGTTCCCGTTTTCGTCGATGTCGATTTTGGTTGCGCTGGGGACGCTCGGCAAGCCTGGCATCAGGGAGATATTGCCGCAATAGGGAATCAGGAAGCCGGCGCCGACGCTCGCTTTCACTTCTCGAATGGGCAGTGTAAAGCCTTCGGGCCGGCCCTTCCGCGCCGGATCATGCGAGAGCGACAGGGGAGTCTTTGCCATGCAAAGCGGCAAGCTCGCGAAGCCTTGCCCGGTCAGGCTCTCGATTTGTTTTTCCGCTTCAGGCGTGTAGGAAACGTCGCCGGCTCCATATAGCTTCGATGCTATCACCGCGATTTTGTCCTTTATGCCGGCGGCATCCGGGTACAACAATTTGAAATTTGTATTTCCCGCCTCGGCCGCGGAGGCAACCTTTTCGGCGAGGTCTGCCCCGCCTTCGCCGCCCTTGGCGTGCATCTCGGAAATGGCGGCGGCGTAGGCCCCAGCTTCGAGCGCGATATCGCGCACCAGCTCGACCTCGGCGTCCGTGTCGGTTGGAAAGCGGTTGACGCAGACCACCACTTCGCAGCCGAACGCGCGCACATTTTCAATCTGCTTCACGAGATTGACCGCGCCCTCTCTGACTGCCTCGAGATTTTCTTGCTTGAGCCCTTCATCGAGCGGCTTGCCCGGCTTCACGGCAAAGCGCCCGCTGTGAACTTTGAGAGATCGAATGGTTGCGACCAGGACAACTGCATCCGGCTGCATGCCGCTTGCCCGGCATTTGATGTTGGCAAATTTCTCAAAGCCCATTTCCGCGCCAAAGCCGCTTTCAGTCACAACGTAGTCCGCGCATTTTGAAGCGATGCGATCGGCCAGAATCGAGCTGTTGCCATGGGCGATGTTCGCGAAAGGACCGGTGTGAACAATGGCTGGCGTGTTTTCGGTTGTCTGCACGAGGGTCGGCTGAATAGCCCACTTGAGCAATACGGTCATGGCCCCCGCCGCCTTGAGATCTTCAGCCGTCACCGGACGCCCGCTCATGCCGCTGCCAATGACGATGCGGGCCAAACGCGCGCGCAGGTCTTGCAAGCCCTCGGTCAGCGCAAGAATCGCCATGATTTCACTGGCCACGGTAATATCGAATCCCGCTTCGCGGGGAATGCCATTGACCTTTCCGCCTAGCCCGACAATGATGTCGCGCAAGGCACGGTCCGACACATCGACCACCCGGCGCCAGGAGATGCTGAAGGGATTGATGCCCAGCGCGTTGCCTTGGTGCAGGTGATTATCAATCATGGCGGCCAGCAAATTGTGCGCCACCTCGACGGCATGAATATCGCCCGTGAGGTGCAGGTTGAATTCCTCCATGGGCAAAACCTGCGAGTAGCCGCCCCCGGCGGCGCCGCCCTTGATGCCGAAGATGGGGCCCATCGATGGCTGGCGAATGCACGAGACGGCCTTCTTGCCGATGTAATTGAGCGCCTGGCCAAGGCCCACGGTCGTCAGCGTCTTGCCTTCGCCCAAAGGCGTGGGCGTCATCGCGGTCACATCGATGTATTTTGCGTTCGGGGCATCGCGGAGGCGCTCGAGCACATCAAGCGAGATCTTGGCGCGGTGCCCGCCGTACAGAGTAATCTCGTTGGCGCCGATGCCGAGTCCTTCCGCGATCTCGCCGATGTGCTTCAGCTTGGCCTGTTGTGCAATTTCAAGGTCGCTCAGCATGTCTGGCCTCTCCCCATTTCGCTGCCCGCAGGATGCTCATAACAAACCCAATAGTGTAAGCTGCGTAATCATCAGCCGCAATGCGGGGTTTCCGGGCTTCGGGCGACACACATCCTGCATGCATCTGAATACAGGTTGAGCACCAATCCATCAATCTCCAGCGAAAGGTATTCGCCTCATGTACAAGCAGCTTTCCTTCGTCGTCTCGGTTTTCTTGTGCGTGCTCTTGTTGACCGGCTGTCCGATGTTGGCGCAAGGGGGCCTCACGGAATCCGACTTCGAACTTGTCAGCCTGAATGGCTTCGACCCCGAAGACAATGCGCGCGACCTGAACGACTACGCCTGGTCGCTCGAGTACTTCCGGGCAGATGGCGCTGAAGAAGGATTCGTGTATTCGGGGACAGGCAATAATTTGATCGGGCTTGTTTTCGAAACCATCAGCTCGCTTGCCAATGAAGGGATGCCAAATCCGGAAACCGTGCAAACCTTGCCGCCGGAGATTCGCCGGTACCGCCCCGAGCTTGGCTCGACGGCCTGGGAGCGCGTGTTCGATTACCGGGAAGTCGAGGCTGAAGGCGAATTCACAACGACCGGCTTCCGCTTCCTCGAGGCGTTTCGGGGCGCGGATGAGGTGAACCGCTTGTATGCCGGCACGCTCGGGGCCGACGCAGCGCTGTGGCGAACGGCCACGGGCGAGCCAGGCTCGTGGGAACTGTTCTGGGAAGCGGGCGAGCCGGGATCGATTCGATGGATGGAGGAGCATCGCGGCCTGCTGTATCTCGCATTCACGAGCGCAAGCCCGAGCAATCCTGTCGGGAAGGTCTTCGCGACCGACGGAACAAGCGTGTGGAATGTGATTGACGACGGGTTTGGTTCGCCGCTGAACGAGGGCATTGTGTCGCTCGCCAGCTTCAACGGCTTTCTCTACGCCGGCACGAGCAATCCATCGGAGGGCTGCGAGGTCTGGAAGTTCGCTGGCCCAGACGGCGCCGCTCCAGAACTCATCGTAGACAACGGCGGCCCGGCCTTCGTAAACGAAGCCTTTGCGACACCCTTCGTCTTTCAGCGGCGCCTCTACTTTGGCACGCAGATCAATCCTTTCGGCAGCATCACCGCGGGATTCAAAGCGGCGGACCTGATTCGCATCAATCCGGACGACACGTGGGAAACCGTGGTTGGCCCTGGCGGAATCAGCGGATTCGACTCGGGCTTCAACAACAAACTCAACATTTATATCTGGCAGATGGAAAAGCACGAGGGCTGGCTCTATGCATCGACCTACGATCAGCTGAGCGCCCTGTTCAACGTGATCGAAAATCTGGACCAGTTGTTCCTGGCGATCAGCGGAAATTTGAAGCGCGAAGCCAACTTCATCGAAGAAGCGGGCAATGCCGGCGCCGATCTTTACAAGACGCAGGACGGCGTGGTGTGGGTCCCCGTAACGATTACAGGCTTTGGCGATGTCGGCAATTACGGCATCCGGTCGATGCTGTCTCAGGACGGCGTCCTGTTCGCGGGTACCGCCAATCCCTTCGACGGCTGCGAAGTGTGGGCCGGAGAACGCATGCCCGATGCCGCGGAGTAGCTAGCGGAGAAACAGGTGCCGTTAATGCCCGTTGCACGGTTTGGCGACGAGCCGCGGGCTGGGCTGGCCCTTCGCCTGAAAGAGATTGCGCAGCGTTTCCCCGAGCACGTAGTCAGCCGATTGGGCGCTCCCATTTTGGCAGCACGCGATGCCGATGCTCAGGGCCGCGCGCGTCGGGTAGCCGGGGTCAGAGAAGGTCGTCGCATCGACATCCCGCATGATCTTTTCCGCATACTGCGTGGCCTGCTCGACCCCGGCATGCGGCAGCACCGCCGCGAACGTCGTGCCTTCATACCGCGATAAAATATCGTACGAACGGGTATGGCGCTTAATGGCCAGGGCGACCTCCGCGATGAGATCATCGATAGCCGCCGGCCCCAGCTCTGGGTCATGCGCTTCCACTTCATCAAGTTCGATGAACACGCACGAGACCGGAAAGTTGTAGCGGTGCGCGCGGGCCACCTCTTCCTGCAGGCGCTCCAATAGAAAGCGGCGGTTGCGCAGTCCCGTGAGTTGGTCCGTATAGGCAGGATCCTCGAGCGGGCCGCCATTCTCGGCCTCATCCCCCACGTGCGAACTGAGCGCCTGCTTTACCCGTTCCACTACTGTGGGCACGTGGTAGGGCTTGGTCAAATAGTCGACCGCCCCAGCCATGAATCCTTGCGCGATGTCGGCGCGCTCCCCGTTCACGGTCAGAAAAATGACGGCGGTATGCGCTGTGGACGCGTCATGCTTGATCTGCCGGCACACATCGAACCCGGTCATATCCGGCAGATTGACGTCGAGCAGCAAGACATCGATGTTTTCGCCCTCCAAGATCTTCAGGGCTTCTTCACCGGTGTGACCCGAGCGCACTTCGAAGCCGGCCTCTTCCAGCGCAGTGGTAAGAACCTCCGCGGTTTCTTCGTGATCATCGACGACACAGGCGCGGAACATGGTGGCCCAGCCTCCCGGAATTGCTGCCCGCGAGGAGCCCGCGCTACACTGATGCACGGAATCCCCCCGCTCTCATGGGAACATAGCCTATCACCGCTTAGTGTACCGCATGGCCGGACAATGCGCCAGCGGCTTGACCGGATGACAGCCACCCAGCATGCCCAATGCGTTCAACAATCACCGGCCCAGGCGGCGCGCGGCCATCAACATTACTTCGCTCATTGACGTCATGTTCTTGTTGGTGATCTTTCTGGCTGTTTCGTCGACCTTCAAAAGCGAGTTTGGCATCGACGTCACGTTGCCCGAAGCAGGAACGGCGAATGTGCAGGAGCGGGCGCCGCAAGAGATCGTCCTGACCCGGGAGGGCCGCTACCTTTTTCAGGGCAATGAGCTGGATGTGCCAGGCTTGCGGGCCCTGATGCGCCAATTCGCGGCATATGAAACGAGCCCTCCCATCCAGCTGCGCGCCGACGCGGCAGTGGCCTGGGAAAATGTGCTGCGCGTGATGGACGTTGCGCGAGAGGTAGGGGCCACCGAACTGCTGCTGCCGACCGACCTCGAGGCGGGAACGCCGAACGATGCCGCGCCTGGGCCTTAGCGGTCCTTGTCCCCAGGCAACTCCAGGCCAGGCAATTCCTGCCCTGGGGCCGAATCGTCCGTGTCATCTTCGTCGTCTTCAAGGCGGTGCGGGGAATCGGGCAGCTCTTCTCCCGGCTGATACGTGCCTTCATCGGCATCCGCCAGCATATCGATGGGCCCGGCAACCTGGGAACCGGCGCCGCCGGCGCCGATGAGGGAACCCGGCAAGACCTCGCTGCCCGGTTCTTCCTCCAGCAATTGAGCGGCAGGCCCGGCGCCGTGCACGGCGGAAGCGCCGCGCTCGCGCAAATCCGCCGCACGGGACCGCGCTTTCTGTGCGTAGGGGCTTTCGTCGTTGGCCGCGGCGAATTGCTCCAGCACATGAATCGCCGCGGGCACATCGCCACGTTGCAGCACATGCAACTCGACGAGACGGTTCGTGACTTGCAGCGAATCGATGGGGTCTGTGGTGTGCGCCAAACAGCGGTGATACCACATCAGCGCCTTCTCGAATTGCCGCAGCCGCACATGCGTATCGGCTACCCGCAAGGCCGGCGAAGGATCGGCCGGGAACATTCGGGCCATCGCCTCGTACTCGCTTAGCGCCTCGTGAAATTGTCCGGCACGTTCATACTGCTCCGCGGACCCAAAGTGGGGCGACAACTCAGGCGGGGGGCCCGTGGGCATCATGATGCCGGTGAGGCCGCGGCTCAGCAGCGAGGTGACCATGTGGCCGTAGAGCGCCATGCCGCTTAACACAAGCGCCGTCGCGCTGAGAATAAAGGTGCCCACCGAATGGCCCAGGATGCCCCGCAGCAAAGCGAATTGGAAGGCATAGAACAAGACGAGCAGGCCCAGCGTGGCGGATTCCAGCGCGGGAGCCAACTCGATCTGGCGGCCGTATCTAAGCGAAAGCGTATAAATGCCCCAGCCGAGAAAAACGGCTGTAAGCAAGAACGACAGCGTGATAGCCACGAGTTGTCCAATCCCCGAAAGCGACCGAATATTCGTGCCGCGAAACCATACGGGAATTGACCCGGCCTTGCCAAGGCCGCTGCCTCGCGATGGCCAATGCAGGGAGGTTAATCGCCGGTGCGCACGACGAGCAGCGTCTGGTCATCTTCCGGACGCGTGCCGTCTTCATGCTCGCGGAGGGCTGAGATGATGGCCTCGAGGGCGCCCTTCACCGAGCCATCCGAGGCCATGAAGGCGCGGCAGAGCCCCTCATCCCCCCACATGGCGCCGCTGCGAGACCGGGCTTCGGTCAACCCGTCGGTGTAGAGCGCGAGCGTGGCGCCCCTTGGCAACGTGATTTCGGCATTGGTGTAGTGCGCCTCTTCGCGCACGCCCAGCGGAATGCCGCGCGCACCGCTGAGCCCCGCCAAGTTCGCCGTCCCGTTGCGAATCAGCGGGACGTTGTGGCCTGCATTCGTGTACCGCAGACTGCGCGAAGCAGGGTCATAAATCCCGAAGAAGGCCGTCGCGAATGAATACTGAACATGCCGTTCGAGAAAGCGCCGGTTGATTTCCCGGAGAATGCCGGCCGGGTCCGCGCTATCTTCGCAGTGGGTGCGCAGCAAGGTCGAGAGCATCGCCGTGACGACAGCGGCCGAGGGCCCATGCCCGGCAACATCCGCGATAAAGATGCCCCAGTGCGAACTGCCAGTGATGGGCAGCACGTCGTAGTAGTCGCCGCCAGCGCGGTCGTAGGTCTGGTAAAACGCAGCGACGTTCAGCCCCGGCACGCGGGGCATTTGCCCGGGCAGCAATTCCCGTTGAATGCTGGCTATCTCATCGACTTCGCGCTGTATCCACGACGTAGCCTGGCGCAATTCCTGCGTGAGGCGCTTGGAATCGGTCAACCCTCCCAAAAGACTGGCCATGACATACCGCATCTCGACTTGATCTTGGTTGAAGGCATCGGGCCGTTCATGAACAAAGATGACCCAGTTCGTGACCTCCCCGCCATTAATGATCGGCAGCGCCAGTGCCATTCGATACGGCTCGAGAAAGCCGCTCAGAACCGGGTCATCGGGCACGTCCAGATTTCGGATGACCGAGGGCCGTCCCGCCGAGACCAATTCACCGATGAATCCGCCCGACTGCGCCGGGGCTTCGGGCCCCGCGAAGTCCAATTGCGGCCGGGTATCGGCGAATTTCGTGGCGTCCATCCGGCGCATGATCCGGTACCATCCTCTCTGCAATCCTCGTACCGAGAGAGATACGACCCCGAGATCGCCGTATAGCTCGCGCGTCCCTTGCCGGAACAAGTCCAGCGTATCGGATGGGTCTTCCTGTTCGCTCATTGCGAGAAACATCTGCATGAGCCGATTGAGGCGGCGTTCGCCCTCCAAATCGCAATACATAAGCGGGTCATTTCTCCTTTAACGGCGCGCGGGGGCGGGGCAAGGCGCCGTGCAGGGAAACCGTCCCTGCCGCAGCTATATTCATTTTGGCCCTTTGCGCATTTCATGCCGGGCCCGCGAGGCCGCGGATTGGCCGCTCGCCAACAAAAACTATGCACAGCTGCACACGGCTTGACAGATCATGTGTTACATTCCGGTAGAGAACCTTTAAGGGGGCAGGAGAATGGCGCGATGGCAAGGAAGAACCGGAAACAAGATGAAGCAGGCATCGCTCTGATCTATACCATCATCGCGGCCATGGCCATTTTGGGCGCCGTGACCGTCACCGCATCGCAATTGAGCCATCAGAAGCGGCTGACCGATTTCGCTGTACGGCAAGCCCAACTCGAACAGGCCTGCAAGGCCGGCATCGAGATGGGCATTGCAGCGATTTGGAATGATTACCAGCAAGGCCTTGGCAACACTACGGGCAACCTCGCCTCGTATCACGCCTTCATCAATGCAATCGTAGGCAACAACGAAGACTTGAACCGGAATGGCTCGCTTGATACGTCAGACGGCGAGGGCGACTTCAACGGCAATGGGCAATTCGACATTGCCGATCCGGAAATGCTGATCGGCGCCAGCGGGCCGGTGGTGCTGGCAAATGCGCAAGCGCAAGTAAACCGCGTCATGCTCGAACGGACCGATGACGTGACGGGTTCTACGTTGACCATCACCGCTTTTGCCCAAGTGGGAAACGATACGATGAGCGCCGAGCAAAGCGTGCGGGTTTCCGGCGAGCCCTTCGCTGGCTTTGAATTTGCCGTGCTCGCGAAGAATGTAATCTGCATTCTCTGCCATGCCGACATCTCGAGCCTGGCCGTCGAGAACAATGCCGACCCGGACATGTACGGCGAGTTCGATCGCATCAAGGTCGCCTCGACGGAAGAGCTTCACGTGCGCCCAGGCGGCGAAGACTCGACGATGAGCGGCACCTTTTACACCCGCGGCGAGATTCGCCATGAGCTGAACGGTTCTACCGTGAGCACCTCCCAAATCGAGGGCGGCAATGTGCGGTCGCACCAATTCGATTCGTCGAACGGCAAGCTCATGCAGAACGACAGCGGCGCGTTGAGTCAAACGCCGCTAGACGCAGCCGAACTCGATGCCGAAGGGCTGCCGGAGATGTTCGCCAACTTCTACGTCGACTATCCCACCCACAAAGACGAAATGACCGACGGCACCGTGCCGGTGGATTTCCCGGCTCCCTTCCCCGACTTGGACGAGAACCGCGTGGTCGGCGACGGCGAGTTCGATGCCGTAGCACTTTCTGCCGATGGCTCGATTTCCGGGGGCATCGCGTATGGCGTAGCCGATGGCGACGTCTACGGCGGCACGTCGCTGCCGGGCTCGGACGACCCGGCAACGGCCACCGCTATCGCTTCAAACAGCAGCTACACCGGCAATCTCATTCTCGTGGGCACCGAGAGCGACCCCATCGTGATTGACGGCAATTTCGCCGTCGATGGCGATGTCGTCATCAAAGGGAAAGTGAAAGGCAAAGGCCAGCTCATGGTGCGCGGCAATGCCTATGTCGTAGGCGACACGACCTATGCCGACGCCCCGGGCGCATTCGGCGCCGCCTCCGATGGCGCCGAAAATGCGTTCGCTTTGATGACCGGCGGCAACATCATCATGGGCGATTACCTGACCATCAACGACAAGCGGCACACCCAAGACACGGCCGATTGGAATTCCCACTCGCCGCGCATCGACTTTCGCGAGCGCCACAAGACTGAGACCGTCAGCAAGAACGGCAGCACGGAGACGGTCAATACCGGCTACTTCGATCCCGGCGCCGTCGACCCAGGCAGCTATGAGCCTTCCATGTTCGACGACTCGGGCAATGAGGTCCCGCGCCAAGGACAGAGCGTGAGCTTCACGACCGCCGAGATGATGGTCTTCAATACGATGGAAGCGCGCAAAATGCAGGCGGATCCCAACTATGTGCCGCGCTTCGACGGCCTGCGCGAAACGCAGCCCACCAACGTCTGGATTTACGACAAGAGCAACAAGATGCACCCGAATCAATATGGCAACGAAGAGACCGCATGGGAGTGGGCAAACCGCACGGGTGTGGACAGCAGCCGCATCGACAACGCGCCCAAGCTCTACATGAATCCAAAGAACGATTGGATAACCGAATCTACCTTGCGCGAGATCTGGTTTGCCGACGAGCAGTCGCGCCCTTCAAGCGGCCGGCCGATGCAATTCGACGGGCTGCTCTATACCAACAACGCGCTCTTCACGCTGACCCGCGCGCGGATGTATGGCAATACCGGCGTGGGACACAACTCATTTACCGACGGACAACTGCGGATTCGCGGGGCGATCATCAGCCCGGACCTTGGCGTGCTGGCCCCTTCGAACAACCGCAACAGCGCCGACCGCGGCCTGGACATGCTCTACGACCGCCGGGTGCGCGGTTTCTGGACGCCCGAAGATACTTCTACGGTCGCCTTCAGGCGGCTCGTCTACTCAGGGACAAGCCGCGCGCACTGACGCCGAAGACAAGCGGGGAGAGTTCGACATGCGCCTGACTGTTTTGATTGCCTGCGTGATGATGGCGTGCCCGTGGGCCGTGAGCGACACCATCATCAAAAAATCGGGCGTGCGCATCCATGGCCAAATCGTTGCCGAGAATGAAGAATCCATCACGCTTCAGATTGGCGATCG